>NZ_RDSM01000004.1 GCF_004115155.1 Granulicella sibirica | reverse complement strand
TGAAATCAATCCGCCCAGTATCGCCACCTTCATCTCGTTATGTTGCGTCCAGAATCGGCAAGCCCAATGAAGACGGCCCCTCGCAGCCGCTACACAACATAACTGCGAACACAACATAAGTGCGCCGCTTCGTGTACGAGCGTGGAGAACTCCTCGGCCTTGGACTGACCGGGAAGGATAGCGATACGTCCGCCGTAGCTGACGCCCATTGCCGGAGCAATCTTCGGGTTATAGACAATCTGAATGCCCTTGCCTCTGAGGAACGTTGCAAGACGGTCGATGCTCTCGCCGGGGTCGCCTGAAACCTCGTGCAACTCGGGAAGGTCTACACCGTTGGTTTGCGAGATATCGAAGACGTAGGCATTTCGAAACCCAAGCAGGGCGCGGGTGTTCTGTTTCGTGATGTCTTTCTCCGCTTCCTCGTCCTTCTTGCGGCGAACACCGACGATAGGGGCAAGGATGCGAATGCCTTTGGCTCCCGCATTGACGCCGCGACCAAGGTTCTTCCACGTCCAGAACCCTGCAACGCGGGTAGCGGTCGGCATCTGCCGGGCGATCTCCAACACGTTCCCAAAGCTGTAATTATGAAAACGGCTCATGGCGGTGAGGTAGTTGGTGAGGGCGTCGGAATGTCCTGCCTCTAACTGCTCAATGAGGAGCTTGATGTTGGCGGTGATGATTTCCTGCTTGGTGGTGGGCTTCTTGCTGTCGATGGTGGTTGCTGTGGTGCTCATGGTGGCTTCTCCTTGGGGTTTGGCTTCTGCACGTCCGCGTTGAAACGCGGCATGTACATGCCGAACGCCACCTGGCGAAGGCGGGGGTAGCAAGGCGCAAGGGGAGGGGTGTCTCCCATCCTTGAAATGGAGGCGAAGCTGGAATGGAAAGGACGAGCGCAGCGAAGGTCTGCACAAGCGCAGCGCGGAAGACTGGGGATACCCCTTGCGCCGCGCGATCGGGGCAGAGCCCCTGAGCGTACTTAGCACTCGCGTTACGAAATAGACCGGAGACATGGTTTACAGCGAAGCGCGACGCTAACGGACACGCGCCGTTTGGGTGACACACGACGATGGTGTATGCCCTGGAAAGAGAGTTGTATCTTGGATCAACGTTTGCAGTTTTTAGCGAGTTATCAGAAGGAAGAGATGTCAGTGGCGGACCTGTGTCGCGCGTATGGAATCTCACGTCCAACGGCCTACCGCTGGATCAACCGTTACAACGAGACCGGACCAGAAGGACTCGTGGATCGCAGTCGCCGGCCGCACACCTGCTCGCACGCAACCCTTGAGCCGATGGAGAACGCTATTCTCGTGCTCCGTGCCAAGCATCCGTCTTGGGGCGCACGCAAACTCAAGGCAAGGCTTGAAATGTTACAGCCAGAACTGGTATGGCCTGCAGCTAGCACGTTCGGGAACATCCTGAGCCGCGCGGGCTTGACGAGTCCGCAGAAAAAAAGAAAACGCATCACGCCTTGCTCAGAGCCGTTCTCAATGGTCACGGGACCACAATCAACTGTGGTGTATGGATTTCAAGGGCTACTTCGTAACGGGCGACGGCAAGCGATGCGATCCGTTTACGATAACCGATGCCTATAGCCGTTATTTGATTCGTTGCCAGATCGTCTCGCGCATCGACCTTAGCCACGTTCGAGCGATCTGTGAAGCAGCTATGCGAGAGTACGGAATGCCAGCTCGAATCAGGACCGACAACGGCGCGCCGTTTGCGGGCACAGGGCTTATGGGACTTTCGAAGCTTGCGCTCGGCTGGATGAAGCTCGGGATCGTGCATGAGCGTATTCAGGCAGGCCGACCGCAACAGAACGGTCGTCACGAGCGCATGCATCGCACGCTGAAGGAGGACACGACGAAACCGCCTGCGTCATCTCTTCGTGCACAGCAGAGCCGCTTCGATAATTTTCGCTACGTCTTCAATAACGAGCGCCCACATGAGGGCCTGAAGAACGCAGTTCCGGCCAGTCTCTATCACCCCAGTTCTGTCCGACTGCCACGCAAATTGTCGGAGTTCACGTACCCCAAAGGGCTGCTTCTGCGAAAAGTGAATAACAGCGGCGACATCAGCTGGCACAAGACCAGAATTTTCATCAGCGAAGTATTCCGCTTCGAAGAACTTGCACTGGAGCTAACCACACCAGGGTTCTACAGAGTTTACTTTCGCGACCTCGAGGTAGGAGAGCTAAATGTGGAAGAGCTTCGTTTTAGAGCTGCACGAAGAGTCGTCTGATCCTCGATGAATGCATCGGCCTGGTAGCGCCAGTCGAATAACTGGCTCTCAATCGCTGGATGTCGATCACAGGAGCTTTGGCAGATCAACATGAAAACATGTGGGCACGGCGGCTAATGGTGTTTCAAATATTCAGATCTTGCGCCTCTTAGGAGGGGGACGTCGGTATTCTCGCTTTTTGAGAGGACGAGAAAGTCCCTGTAGGCCGATCGCGCCTTTTCTCTATCACCGGCTAAGTCATACGCCCGTGCCAGTTGCAGGCGGGCAACAGCACCTATCGGCTCGCTCAACACGATGCCGGGATGATCGAGAATCTTCTGAAACTCGCGAGCCGCGTCGCTCCCTTGATGCTTCACGAGGTAGGCCAAACCTCTCACGTATACCGGATGCAACGTGCCCGCTCCAATTAGCAATTCTGAACCGGTAGCACGTACTCCGTCTTCATAAGGAATGGCGGCGTCGAGTAATTCGATCGCTTTGGAAGGGTTGTTGTGGTTCAACGCAAGCAGCGCGCGAAGCGTTGGTCCATAGGCAAATCTAACCTTTGTATCTTGAGGGAAACGTACTGAAAGTTCGTCCACGACACTTTGAATCTGACGCGATTCGCCTGAAAGCGCCAATGCGAAGGCCGCCCCATACTCCACATCGCGGCTCCGAGAGAGGCGCAACGCCGACAGAGCTTCCTGTCTCGCCACTGCGACATTGCCGAAGAGTGCCTCGCGTGATGCAGCCTCCGTTTTGTAGAGAGCCACTGTTTCTTTCTGATCTGCTCCGAGCGCGAGTTCTTCGGCCCGACCTGACATCTTTCTTCCCTCTTGCAGTCGACCCGAATACGCCAGAACATACCCTTCGGAGTTGGCCATCCACTCTTCCGCCGCAGGCTTGCCTTGCGCCTCAGCGACTTCTCGATCCATGTCAGCTTTGTCTCCATTAAGGAAAGCGATCATGTAACGCTGGATGATGAAGTCGGGCATCTCCACCCTATGTTCCGCGGCCTGCTGAAGCATCTTCATCGCTTCGTCCGTCCGGCCAAGCGCAAGATCGCTGACGACGAGGTTGCTGTATCCGACTCCGAAGTCCGGGTCCATCGCGAGGGCAACCTTCGCTTCTTGTATCGCCTTCTGGTAGTCGCCTCGAACCAGCGAGATGTTCCCCGATAAAAAACCATGTGGAGCCAATGCGCGGGGATAAGTCTGTATCCATAATTCACAGATTTGCCCAGCCTTATCCAGATTGCCCGTCACTTGCTTCTCGTAAGAGGCATCGATCCAATACCGCTCTTCGTCACTCGAGCGATCGCGCAGCTCGTAAGCTTTGGCGGAACTCTCGGCAGAGAGTTCCGACTCTCCCAGGTCTCCGTACACTCGCCCAAGAAGGGAGTCCGCCATGGCGAACTTGGGATCGATCTCCAAGGCGCGCTTGAGGAAGGGCACAGCTGCTGTGCCGCCCGATGTCTCGGCAATCTTTAAGCCCGCAGAATAGGCTCTCAGCGCTTCGAGTGAAGGCGTCGTGGCTTCTGCGAGCGGCGCATCATGTTGCTGGACCGTTGCAAGCGATTCCCCGAGGTGGACCCGGAACTTACTCGAAATGCTGCTCAGTACGTTCAGTACATCTTCTTTTCTGGTCGCTTGCGCCTGCTCTTCGTCAAGTACGTCTCCCGTAGCGCAGGATCGGCCTCGTAGTACCAGCACGTACTGGCTGCCGATACTCGCGATAGATCCATCCAGAGCTGCGGCGCTCCCCGTCCGTTCGCAAACCTCACGAGCGACCTCCTGCGTAAGCCGTGCGTCCTCAGGACGACCCATCAGCCGAAGCGTATGTCGGATGCGTCCTTCAGAAACGATGCTGAGGAACGGCGACTGCTCCAGCTCGATCGTCAAGCCTTGCTGAAGTGTCTCGTCGAATACAGGATCGCTCGTCCTATTTGTGAAGTCGGCAAGCACAACCGTGTCTTTTTCGGTGAGGAGCTTCTTGCTGCGAAAGACGAACAAGGACGAGGCTGCGCCGACTACGAACAACAAAATACTCATCAAGCCAATGGCCCATCGTCCGAATCGGCTGGACCGGGATGGCTCCTCAGCGAGGCTTGACTCCAGCATCGGAATCGACTGGACGGCCTTATCTGGTTGGGTTGTCGATTGAATCGCCGGACCGAGGAAACGGTAGCCTCGCTTGGGAATCGTCTCAATATATCGGGGATTCGCCGCGTCATCTCCAAGGGCCTTGCGTAGTTTTCCCATCGCCACCCGCAAGCTGCTGTCGAAATCGACGAAAGTGTCTCCTTCCCAGATCCGGGTCTGGATCTCCGACCGCGTGACCACTTCGCCGCAGCTCTCCAGAAGGACGATCAGCAAGCGAAACGGCTGCTCCTGAATGTTCACCGGACTGCCCTGTTTCAGTAGCTCGCCGGTAGACGTATCCACTTCGAACGACCCAAATCGATAAACCGTGCCCCTCGGCGTCTCCATTCGTTCTCTCCTGAAGTGGCTATAGGCACATACCAGCCCGCGGGGCCAGTTTACAGGTTTATCCAAGGGCGTTTCTTTTCAACAAGTTTCGCGTTAACGAAAGAATTTACGGTGAGTTTGCTTGCCGTTCGGGAAGAAATCATGGACGTTTCCCTTGGAACGGGTAGTAGTAAGTGGCGAAGTCGCCTAAGCAGCTCCGCGAGGCTCCCATGAATTCGACGCCTAGTTTTAATTTACTTCCTCAAACCGGAAAAGCATCTCCCCTCAATCCCGCACAGTGGCGCTCACGATCGATTGGAGCGCTTGTGCTATCGATGATCGTTGGCCTCTCCGTGGGACTGTCTTCGGCGCAGGACAAGTCTGCCGGCAAGCAGATCTCGATGCGCAACGCCGTTGTGGCTACGCCAGTTTCCGCAACCGCGGAGACAGCTCCCGTGACACAGGATGTTGACAATGGTGTGCAGACCTTTCTCAAAGCCTTTGTGGCGGCAATGAACGCCCACGATCCAGAAGCCTTTTTCCGCCTGCAGGCCGAGGATTGCGCCACCGTGAATCGCACCGGTAGATTCTTCCGCGACCGGGCCTCCCTCAAGATACAAATCGAAAGGCTGCTCAAGCAGTCGTTCAAGGATTACCAGTTTCCACCGTTCCGCATCCTTCATCAACGTTCGCTCACACCTGAACTTGTGATCTTGCAGGCAGCCTGGCAAAACCCCTCCCTGGAGCCTCCCCCAGCGCCACCGGTAAGCGACATGGTTGTCACATTTCTACTGAAAAAGAGTGGAAGCGTATGGCTGGCAGAAGAAGTGGATTCGCATAACGTAGAGGGACTGCCTGCCGTTCCCGGAGAGACTCAAGTCTTTCCGTCCGCTGGCGCAACGAAACCATGACCGATTTCGCATGCAGACGGGCACCGACTGAGCCTCTTTATACAGCGATGGGCTTGGAGCCTTCCCCAGAGACCTGGCAGCAATGAAAGAGAGATCATCCATGCTCAAAACGCATTTCGCATTTCTTCTCCTCGCAGTAACGTGTTCCATTCTCTGCAATGCTGAAGCGCTAGTTAGAAGCGACGGCCCGATCACGGATACTGAGATCAATGCCGCGATCGATCGCGACACAACGGCGATGATTGAGCTCCGGCATCAAGTACATCAGCATCCGGAGCTATCGAACCGCGAATTTGAGACTTCGAAGCTCGTCGCCGAACGGCTTCGTGCGCTTGGGTTGGACGTGCAGACGGGCATTGCGCATACCGGGGTGGTAGGAGTCCTGAAGGGCGCAAAGCCAGGGCCGGTGATCGCGGTAAGGTCGGAGCTCGATGCGCTGCCGGTTACGGAAGAGAGCTCTCTGCCCTTCAAGTCTACGGTTCGTACGACTTACAACGATCAGGATGTAGGTGTCGCTCACGCGTGTGGTCACGATGTTCACATCGCCGCGATTCTTGGCGTGGCCAGCGTACTCGCCTCCATGCGAAATCAGCTTCGAGGGACGGTCATATTCGTCTTTCAACCTGCGGAGGAGGGTCCTCCCACGGGCGAAGAAGGTGGGGCCGCGTTGATGCTGAAAGAAGGTCTCTTCCGAAAACTCAAGCCGGAGGCAGTCTTTGGAATGCATGCGCTTGGAACTGTGGATGTCGGACAAGTGCACTATTGGCTTGGTGCCGCTGCCGCATCGGACAGCAACTTCCAAATTTCCTTTCATGGCAAACAGGCACATGCGGCATTCCCGCAGGAGTCGATTGACCCGGTCGTGATGGCGGCGGAAGCCGTGATGGAACTGCAAACGATTCGCACTCGGAACATAGCGCCCAGCGATGTGGCAGTTCTAAGCGTATCGACCATTCACAGCGGGGTGCGCGTCAATATCACTCCAGACCTGGCCACTCTTAGCGGAACCATCCGAACGTTTGACGACAAAGTAGATGAAAGGATCGAGCGTCGGATGGGAGAGGTCGTCCAAAGCATTGCCCAAGGCAATGGCGGCTCGGCGGAGATGAAGTTCTATGACCGGTGCCCGGCACTGATCAACGATCTCGGGCTCACAAAGAGAAGCTTATCCTCGCTCAAACGAGCGGCCGGGGAGTCGGAAGTCATGCTCGCATCACCGGTCATGGCGGCGGACGACTTTGCAGAGTTTGGGAAGGTTGTCCCTGGATTCTTCTTTTCGTTCGGGACCCAGAAGCCGGGAACGATCTCTGGCATCAACCATGCAAAGAACTTTGTCGCCGACGATTCATCGATCCCACTGGCCATGCGCGCAATGACTTACGTCCTTGTCGATTATCTTCAAGGCAAAAACGCGGAATAACTTTCCTACTAGAAGAACACCCGGGGATCTCCGTCATCTGTCTCAGAAGTTTCCGTCGATCGGGCTGTCAGCAGACGTCCCGAGAACACCGCCTTTAGTTGACTCAGTGTCTTCGTGGGTGTCTCACCGGTGAACTCTCCAAAGTCGTGAACCATGTGCATCTGATCGTGGTACCCGAATTGGTGCGCCACGTCTGTCCAGGATTTCGCCGCGAAGCGCGCCTTGCCGTCGAGCGCCGCCTCGAACCTCGCAATCCGGCCAAAGAGTTTGGGACGCATCCCCACCTGTTGCATAAATCTCCGCTGAAACTGGCGGGTGCTCAACCCAGCGCGGTCCGCCAGATCTGTGACCGCTACTCGTCCTCCACGCAAAAGAATTCGATTTGCCGCGACCGAGATTGCATCGTGGCTTGACGAAGTGAGCGCGCGGCGCAGCAGGAAAGCGTCGACGAAACTCACCCGCTCCTCAAACGTTTTGCAATCGCCCAGGCGTTGATAGACCTCTGAAATAGCCGTTCCAAGAACCGCATGGCCGTCGAAGTCCTCGTCGGTTAGTTCCCCCATGGGTACCGAGAACAGACGGGAGAGACCATCTGGCTGAAACATGATCACGAAATGTTCAAGAGCCCCGCGAAGCAGGAGATCGACTCGGCGATGTGTCTGTGGGCCGACGAGAGTCACTTCCGGGCTTTTCTTTAGAGAACGCTCCTCATGATAAAAAGCGTTGATTGGCTCACCCAGTTCGAACTCAAGCATGGGGACCGCACGCGCGGTCACTGGGTGAACGACCCCGGGACCGTCAATCCTCATCTGCCGCTGCGTGTAGAAGCGGACAAATTGTTGCAACCCCGGTGCCGGCTTGCAGAAGCTCTGGAGCATGGGCCGATCCTTCCCAGCCCTCATCCTAACTCTTGCGATAGACAAGCAGGAGGGACGCTTGCCGACTATTGTGGCAGAGAGTTCACCGTATGTCACCCAAAGGATTATCGGGGCGAGTAAACGGTCTTCAACGGGCGAGCCATGCTACGAAGTTGTGCCAGGCCGCACTCGGACCGATGACTACTCCTTGAAGCGGAAAGCTCGCAAACATTCCAATGGCCAGCCCGGTAGTCAGTGGATGGATCCTCTTGTCGACCAAGTAATCTCTGGCTACTCCTGTCAGCAAGAACAAAGCGAATGGGACCAGGACCATGGGTGGCGTGAGCGCTAGTCGAGAGAAGTGACCGATAAGATGAGTGATCGGGGGCCCCATAAGCTCGATGTTTGCGAATAGCATCAAGCGCTTGTGAATCTCTGGCCTGCTCCGATAACAGATCGCTGCGATCGCCAGCATGACAAAGGCTAGCAATCCAAAGAAATTGAAGACCGATGCATTAGGGGCGTCCAGCTCTCCTTTCAGTTGCGACTGAGAGTCGACGCGCTGATCGCCGCTCAGGTCAAAGCCTCGCCTCACCATGTCGACAGTGGTCGCGTACGACAAGGGGATGATCAACGCGAGAAGAAAGACGGAGGTAAGTCCCAGCCTTCGATGCCAGCCGACCCGCTGGAAAGCCACCAACAGACTCTGAACCAGAAAGAGCAGAATCCATGCGAAGAAAACCATCCCATGGGCCGCCGCCAGCAGCGTAAGCGGCGCACGTCGTCCACCTGGATGCACAATCGACGGCATGAAACCGACGATCGAGATCGCAAGCATTACGATTGCCATGCCAGTGTAATACCACCTTGCAACTAAGGACATCTGCCGCACCGCCCGGGATGACCGAAAAGAAGTGGTGACCATGAGTGATTGTTATCCCTCCTTTGCTCTGCCGCTGACGAATCATTATCTATCTAGCGAGCCAGCCCAGCAGGTGGTGCCAGACCACGCTCGAACCAATTGGTCCGGCCTCGAAAAATCCCGACACCATCCGAAGGATCGCCAACCCCCAGGTAAGCGGATGAATTCTCCGCGCTACAAGGAGATCCCTCCCAACGGCAGCAAACACGAAGATCGAAATAGGGATCATGACAATGACCCCGGGCAACGGTGCGAGCACTGGAGAGTGCCCGATGAAGTGCGCCAGTGGAGCCGGCATCAATTCGATATTGGCGAAGAGCATCAGCCGCTTATGAATCTCCGGCCTGCCCCGGTACGCCACAGCCATGATGACCAGCACGGCGAAAATCAGCGTGTTGAAAAGCGGGAACGCTGCCTGGTGCACTACATCATTGCCAATCGAGAGGCTAAGATCGCCGCTCAGATCGATGCCGCGCCGAACCATCGCGATCGTCGTTGCGTAGGCCAACGGAACCATCAGTGCGAAGACGAAGATCGAGGCCACTCCTAGCCTTCGGTGCCATGCAATATGCTGGGTCGCAACCAACCTGCTCTGGACGAGAAAGATCAACAGCCACGCAAAGAACACCGCTCCATGTGTGGCGACGAGCAGCGACACCGGCGCGCGACGTCCAGCGGGATGTGCAATCGATGGTATGAACGCCGCGACGGCCACTGTGAGCATCGCCAACGACATGCCGGTGAAAAACCAACGCCCCACGGAGCTCTTTGTCTTCGAGTCCGTTGTCGTCTGCTGAAGTACTGTGCTCATCACTCTCGCCTTGTTCATGAGACTAAGTGCGGCAAAGACTGACGAGATAGTAAAAATACGACATCGGACACCTGAGCGCCTAAACAGGCGCGAAATCGCCGATGCGCGTTTCGAGCCGTTTTCGGGTTGTAAACGTGCATTGATCTGACATCACCAGTTGAACAAGTAGCGCCTTGTGAACGTCTTCCCTGCCATTTCGGTCAGATCAGCTGTTCCAATAACTCAGTATTTGCAACTCTGGCGTTGCTAATTGAGTGTCGTGGCCATGAAGCATCTTTTCTGCTCATGAATCTAACCATGCCGCAGACCAATACATGGCTAGTTGAGAAACTGCCCGCGACTTCTCTCCCCGCTCTAAGGCTGGGAACGATCGAGTAACTCTGCCAGGTAGTTCGACCACAGTGCGGCCAACATGTCGGTACCCTCGCCTCTTGTGAATCTGGAGGCCGGCAGCATTACGAACTTTCCTTTCTGAACGCGTTTGATCTGCGTGGGCAACACATTCACGTCAGGTGGGTAGAGAGCGTCATCGGCAGAATCGATGGCGGTCAATGGAACATGTATCTTCTCGAGATCTGCCGATGGATCGTAGTTTCTCGACGCATTGATGGCGTAAAGTAGGTCGTTTGCATCAAAGTTTTTCGCTGCCCAAGACCAGTAGTCTTCGGTACACTTGTCGGCGGCGTCTCGGCTCTGGCACTGTTTGAGCACTTTCAAGGGAGTGATGTCCAGCATCACCATTAGGTCTGCGGCAGTCCGCAACGATGCAGGCTCCGTTTTATAATCGCCTTGCATATAGCCCGGATCATCTGTAATGGCCTTGATGATCATGTAGCGCCACGCCCGATTTTTTCCGGCTATCTGAGCTGGCATACAGGCGAGCGCGGCCAGAGCATCAGCTGCTCCAGGGTAGTTCTCTCCCCACATCCAGGTGTGCATGCATCCCATTGACGCTCCCAAGATGAGCCGCAGATGGTCGACTTGGAGGCCATCGGTCACAAGCATGTGCTCGGCGGCGACCATGTCATCGTAGTCATATTTTGGAAAGTGGCTATGCAGGCCATCGCTTGGTTTCGAAGACTTGCCGTGCCCAATGCCGTCGGGAAGAATGAGGAAATATTTTGAGGCGTCGAGCACGCCGCCCGGGACGAACAGCACGCCACCAAACGGCGGACTTAGAAAGACCGCACCATCCGGGCCTGTCATATGCAGCAGAAGCACGGCATTGTCTACATGCCCGTTCGGGTTGCGGTGAGGCTGTCCGAGCAGGCGGTAGTGTATCCGAAGCTCCGGCAGGACTTCCCCGTCTTTGAAGTGGAAATCTTTAGTGACGTAGTCGCCTTCCCGGACTTCTGGCAATAGCGGCGCGATCTGGCCGAAAGCACAGATGGAAACCACATTGCTTGCGAGTGTCATCAAGATAATCGCGAATGACGGGACGTGGACAAACGGTGCTGTGTTCTTGAGTCTCAACATCAGTAACAAACGGCTGGAAAGAAATTTCATATTGAGGCGCCTTTCTGCAAAGTGAGGCTAATGGTGCCCGGCCAATTTGACTGCGAGCTGTGAAGGTGGATGATTATGGTCGATCTCAATGTTTGGCAATCCCCGGTTTCACTGACGGATTGCCCAGTGAACAAAGTGGTGCCAGGCAGGTGTGGCGCCAATTGCCAGGCGGACAGGTGGGCCGGCAATGATGAAAAATATGACGCCCAAGATATATGCGGGATGAATGCGGCGGCGCGTGACCAGGTCATAGACTGATCCTGCGAGAATGAAGGCGAAGATGGCAGCAACCACTCCCGCAGGTCCCAGGAGCGATGCCAGTGTCGGACGAGCAAGGGCGGGCGGCAGAAGCGTCATGAAGGAGAGAGACATGAGCCGTTTGTGGGCTTCGGGCTTTTTTCGCACCAAGATACCGACGGGCGATAACTGCAAATACAAATACTGACATCACGTTCACCATGGCTGCAGATTCGAGGTCGGGCCAGTTCTGCATGTGGCCCACGCTGGCACCCCGGAATGCCGCCATCGTTCCCAGTACCACCATCGCGGGAATCAGTGCGATCGAAACCCACCCCAGCGTCATGTGCAGAGCACGTTGGCCTCGCGAGATTAGCGCGGTCTGGAAGAGGTAAAAAAGAACGTAGAGAGTGAAGACTGCTCCGTGCAAATGGATCACCATCGGCAGCTGCGAGCTTGCCGGACGAGGTACGAGACCTCGGAGTGGCTTGAGGTAGTAGGTCGCTGAAAATCCCGAGAAGATCGTGATGGCGGCGAGCGTCGCCAGGACTAAAAAGAAGCGGTGGTCGCGACGCTTACGGGAGAGAATTTCGGCTAGGGTCTCCGATTTGTTATCTACTGTTTCCACAAGCGAAGATTCGGGAAACGACGACCGGCGACCCGGGTCGAGCGCATCCTTGGCGAGTGCGGTGGGTGTCATGCGGCGGCTCCAATCTCCGGACATTCCGGGATGCGTCAAACTGCCTGTTCTGAACAGGAGCTACATTAAGAGAGAGAGGTGCGCTTAGTCCTCACGCGAACGCTCAAGAAATCCTCAGTTTTTTCTCAAGGGAGTGAATGCCTTGCTAAATCGATGTTTATACGGTTTTGGCGACTTTGAGCTCGATCCAGAGCAGGGCACTTTGTCTCGTGACAATCGGCTGGTCGGATTGCCACCCAAGGCCATCTCTATACTTGCCGTGTTGGTGGAGCGCCATGGGGAAATGGTTAGTAAGCAGACGCTGATGAAACTAGTTTGGCCCGAGACCTTTGTTGAGGAGGGAAACTTAACTCAAAATATCTCTCTCCTGCGAAAGGAGTTGGGGAAAACTTCAAGCGGCGGAGACTACATTCAAACGCTTCCAAAGCGCGGCTACCGACTCGCGGTTCCGGTGGTCGATTTGGATAGACTGGGCATTTCTTCGCAAGGATTCCAGCCAACGCTTGCGGCCGAAGGCGCTTTTGCCGATCGAGAGATTGAGGCATCCTCGCCGACGCAGTCTCGAAGTCGAATCTACCGCCTGGTTACGGGTCTGGCGGCATGTGTTTGCATAGCTCTCTTGCTTCTTGGTCTGTGGACATGGCGAGTCGCACTTTCTCGGCCGATGATGTCAGGCTATGTTCAGATCACCCATGATGGCCTGGTGAAACGCGGACACATGATTGCAGAGGGTGGCCCCGATGCCGCCTTGTTTACCGATGGGGTGAACGTCTACTTCACTGAAGGTTCGACCGACGCCCTACAGTTGGCTGAGGTATCGGTTCATGGCGGAGAAACAGCCAGAATCCCTTTGGGTATCAGTCAACCGCAACTTCTGGATCTGGCGCGAAGCCGATCGGAGATGCTGGTTTCGGACGGCGTCAACCCGTCACCGTTTTCGACGCTGTGGGCACTTTCAGTGCCTGGTGGTGCGGCGCGGCAGCTGAATGGTGTCAAAGGGCGCGACGCATCCTGGTCACCAAATGGGGAATTGCTGGCCTATCTACAGGGAGCTGACCTCTACGTGGCGAACGGGGACGGAACCGGGGCGAAGAAGATATCTACTTTGTCTGGGCCGGGGTGGATGCCTCGGTGGTCACCCGACGGAAAGCTGATCAGGTTATCGGTCTTCGACCTGCGTTCTGCTTCGCTTGCGCTGTGGGAGATAGGGGCCGACGGACACGGCTTGCGCAGGTTGCTGAAGGGATGGAACTCCAAGGACGGCCCAATGGACGTATGTTGCGGAAGCTGGACTCCCGATGGGAGGGATTTTGTCTTCCAAACGAGGCGACTTGGCCGGTCAGAGATCTGGTCGATGCCGTCTCAACCGAGCCTGTTACCCAGCGCAATGAAGTGGGTCGACAAAGACGTGAATGAACCCGTGCAACTGACCGGCGGCCAGCTCAGCTCTCTGGCTCCCGTGCTAAGTCCTGATGGAAGGAAGCTGTTCGTTATCGGCCAGCAGTTGCGAAGTGAAATGGAACGCTTCGATTCCCGAACGAAGCAGTTTGTGCCTTATGGATCCCCACCTCTGCGTGGTATTTCAGCCGACTTTATCGACATCTCGCGGGACGGAGAATGGCTCGCCTATGTGGACTTTCCGGGCGGCTCGCTTTGGCGTTGCCGGACGGATGGTAGTGATCGGCTCCAGTTGACATCTCCTCCGTTGCAGGTGATGGTTCCATTCTGGTCGCCAGACGCTAACCAGATCGTCTTCTACGGATATAAGGGCGGTCAAAAGCCGCAGGCTTATGTGATCTCCGGCGAGGGCGGGGAGGCAAGACCGGCCCAGCCTGCAGGCGGGAATCAGATGTCGACCAACTGGTCTCCCGACGGAATGTCCCTGATGTACAGTGATTTCCCGTTTTTCGTGCCGGACCCATCAGTAATCGGCATTCATGTTCTAAACGTCAAGACCCAGACAGTAGAAACTCTGCCGGGTTCTAAGGGAATGTTCGCGGGTGCGTGGTCGCCAGACGGAACTCACGCCGCAGCATGGGGAGCGAATGGGCGCGACCTGATGCTTTACGACTTCAAGAGCCGGAAATGGGAGCAGATCGCGACCGGCGGTGGCTTTCCAACGTGGTCGAGGGATGGTTTGTATTTGTTCTTCGTGCGGCAGGGAGACGACCCGGCCATTATGCGAGTCCGCCTAAGCGACCGGCAGGTCAAGGAGGTTGCCAGTCTGAAGGGTATTGGACTCGCAGGACGGCTCGCAGGTATCGCATTTTCGTTGACGCCCGATGGCGACCCTTTGGTGCTGCGAGATGTTGGAACCCAGGAGATATACGCGCTTGACTGGCATGGACACTGAGGGGGCCCCATCACGAACGCGGCAAATTCGAAGTCCTCCTTGATGTCGAGAAAAGCCAATACTTGGTCGATATTGCTTACGATCGTGGAGCTGAGATGTCATAGAAGCAACTTGCCGGACAGATAACTAACGCATTCGCTCGCCACAGTCTTGTCAATGAGAGCATTATCGCCAATGCACTCATCGAGCCCCCAGATAGTCCCGAGAACTCGCACTACCCTCAGCGATCTGAGAGAAGGAAGATGCCGTTATAGGACCCGGAAAGAAAACGACCGAAAGCCGAGATCCAACTCTTTTTACTGGAGCTTTTTGTTTCGGTTGTGTGGTTGATCGTCGACGGTAAGCCCATCCCAGAAGCCTTCACTCTCCTTCTCAATAGCGCCCAAATCCTCGGCAAGCAAGAGCTTTCTTCCAACTAGGGCGAGCGAAGCCGCATGCACTTTGGCTAGGTAGTCTGCGCGATCGGCATATCGCTCCGCAATCGAAAGTCGAGGATCGCCACTCCGGTCTCGATCAGCTTTGGTGCATGCAAACTGTTGGAAGCTACCAATCAGCCCGGCCAAATAATGAAATGACTCAAGCTTCGGTAGTTCATAGTTCCAACCAGTGAATGTTCCCAACGGCACCGCCACAAAAGGTAGAGCGATCCCGCCCCTGTCGTTGCCATCCTCATCGACCTGAGGCACCAGAACCGGATACTCCGGACCGAGTTTGGGAGGCTCGATCGTGGGCACACCCGACACTGCAAACTCCTTCCCAAAATCCATTCGCCAGTTCTGTGGCGTGTACGAGGGGAACTCCAAACCCGGTATCTTCGGGAATCGAACCTGCTCCCGCGCAACGAGGTCATGCCCAGGACGCGGATACACGGACGGTGGCGGCTCTTCACCGCTCACCATCCACGCGTCCAGATCCAGAACCAGCGCCCGAAACGCCCACCAGGAACTGGCGAAATTCCCATAGTTCTCATACGTCTGACCTGGTGTGAGCCCTATCTTGTCTACTGGAAAAATTCCATGCGCGTGCGGCACTCCCGCGAAGAAGTAAAGCCGCGCATGGCCATCGATTGGTAGCTCACGCTTCCCATCTACGGTCGTGTAGGCCAGCGAACCTACCCGCGCCCAATATTCGCTCGAACTATACGTATAGAAGATCTTAGGTACTGTCTTCGACTTCTTTGCCTCATCCAATAAGCCATCGCGCTTTCCCGTGAAAGGGTCCGTGTCATCTCCGTCCGTGAAAGGAAATAGATCAACTGGCCTCAGGTCAGACATGACAGAATTACCGGCCTCCCCCGGCATCGCGTATCGTTGGTTAAAACTTCCTCGTCCCCCGCCCGCGCTTGCAATAAACATCGCATCGAACGCCTGCCGACCGTGCTCATCCGCATTGAATCCTTGGTACAGGTATTGTCTTAAAAAACGAGCACTTTGGGAATATCCATACCCCAAAACGTGCTGTTCCGTCTGAGGGCTTTCGCGCAGCGCAGACGGCACGCCACCAAACTTCAAATACGAAACAAAATCGCGAACTGCGGCTAATCCAAGTCCAGCGACGGGTGAAGGCGCACCTTGATATACAGCCTCATACTCCTTTCCCGGTTTGATCCCGCCCGGCAACAAAATCGAACAGGCATCCGGTACCGCTTTCCCATCATCCCGGTGCGCGAAAGACCAGGAACTACGTAACAAGAGCTGCGCCGGCCCAGCGAAGCTCGCCTTCACCGAAAGCGTCGCGGCAGCCTGTTCCGCATCGGCGGCGCAATACGATTCCTTTAACGAATGTATTCCACTCGCAAGTTCCTTCGCGTCCGGTGCAATAGCCTCCCGCACCAACCCCGGCGCCGGTACCGCAGGTACATCTACACGAATCGTTCCTTTGGGCAGGTCGAATTGCCATCCCACCCACGCAACCGTAAAACCCCGCTCGAACAAAAACGCATCGCGCAGCTTCACCCCGTCCAGCGTCTCAACCCTGAACGGGGTCTTGCGATCTGACTGAAATAAATATCGGCTGACATTGCTCTTGCCCCGATTTAGAATTTCAAGAAAGACCGTAGACCGGGCCTTGGCCGGGTCTACGGGACGCACAACAACGAAGTCAGCCGTGAACTCAACCATTCCATGTGCATCTCGAGGTGCAAGCGTAATATCAGCAATACGTTCATTTCCCTTTGCCTTTGGATCGATGGTGTATGTGATGTGCCCCTGCAGCTTTTCGTATGCACCCACCGATCCTACGGGCTTGCCGTCGAGCCACGGCAAACGGCTCGTAATGACGACCGCCTTAACCTCAGCGGAGGCAGAACTCAGGCTAACAAGCAGGCAATAGGCGAGACCCAAAAAGACTCGAGCTGCATTCTTAGCCATCACACGGGCCTCTCATGAAACTAATGTCCAGCTCTGATTCAGCCAAAGCTCTCACACGCGAGTCTAGTTTCGGACGCCCCTTTTTAGCAAGCCTTGAGAAACCCGCGATTTTCGGGGCTTATCGATCGCCCCATTACCAATTTCTCAATGAGTGCTTTGGCCTGTTCTCAACAATTGAACCGACCTGGGAATGGCCGGGAAAAGGTTGACTTGCACGTCGATTCTGAGAAGGCTATGGATGGGCTGTTATGGGGTTGGGTAGGATGACGCTGCTATAGTCGCCTCAAAGCCTAGCCTGACGCTATTGGGAGTTTGCAGATGATTTGGAATCGATCAATACCTCGCGCCACGGTAATCCCGGTTCTCGCTTACCTAAATGCGAATGAGGCAGCGGCTTGGCTGTGCCAGGCGTTCGCCTTTACAGTCCGCCTGCGAGTCGACACGCACCGCGTGCAGCTCAACGTCGGAGAAGGCGCGATTATCGCAAGAGAGCTTCGCCCGCATGAGATCGGCGGTGCTGTCGGCCTCGGCCATTCGGTCACCGTCCGCATCGACGACGCAGATGCACACTGCAATCACGCAAGAGAGCACGGCGCGAAAATTACCCAAGAACCAGGTACCCATCCTTACGGAGAGCGGCAGTACGTTGCCGAGGATCTTGCAGGCCATTCCTGGACGTTTTCACAATCCGTATCTGACATTCTCCCGGAGGACTGGGGCGGAATCTCAGAACAACTCCAATAAACAGGGACTTTCGGAATTGCAAGTTGCCATAGAAACGAAAAAGTCTAAAGGCCTCTTTGAAGCGCTGCGATTTGATGATTGACAAATCTCTAGTGCAGATCGCCAAGGCACTCAGCGACAACAATCACGACGGACACTTCCTTGCGAGTACGGCCCATTGCGCTGGACGATCTAGCTGTCAACTCAGCTCTTCGCCTGGGCGAAAAGCAGGCCATGGAAATGACAGAGTATGGAAAGCATGGAAAGCCAAGAAGCCGGCTTCCCACCCTTCCCACACTCTTTGGAAATCCCTTCGGGATTCCCACATTCCCACGGCCCCGACGACCGGATATATGTCTTCTCGTGCCCCCTCAACTCGAACCATCGCCACCGCAAGGGGCTTGTAACGGATGTCTCAGGTCCACAACGTAACGCATGTCGCGGTACACTCACCCCTTAGCGAGGCTTGTTTTCCTTATTGGTGCGCGCCAGCGCACAGGAACGATAGGGAGGGCGTTGCGGGAGGGAACGTCCCGCTGAGGCGGGTGGCGTAAGACGCAGAGCGGCTGAAGACAGGGAGGATCCGTCCTCCCTGAGCGCGCCATAATGGGAAGTGGAGACAAGAGAATGAATCTCATATCGCCATCTACGCCAACAAAGAATGTGGAAGCCTCGCTGATTCTTGAAGTGGTCGACCGAACGAAGACGACAGCCTGGGTAGCGGACAGGATTCGTAGTGCCGCACAACAAAACGTGATCTCGCCGTCGAAACAGACTTTCTGGGAGCAGCTTGTATTAGCCTTGCTTACGTCGCAGCAGCGTTCAACCCCGGATTCTGAAGTCGCATCATTTGCAAAACGCGAACCGTTCCCGCTAAGTCTCGAGGTCTACGAACAGAAGAGCGATGATGAAATCAGAGTGATTTTGAAGAGCTTCCGTTTCGGTGGCCCGATCACAAAGTTCCTGCGCGCCAACCTCGAAACTCTATTCGGAGACCCGGGCATCTGGGGAGAGCTTTCCTCCGTCATGCAGGCACTCGCTCAAGCTGACGTGAAAGGCCACCTCGCGGACACGATCAATCAAGAACGCAAGGTGGCACACTTGCTCTCTGAGAACCTTTGCGGCATTGGTCCAAAGCAGTCGCGCAACCTCCTCCAAGAACTTGGCCTAGCGCGATACGAGATTCCGCTCGATAGTCGAGTAGCCGGTTGGCTTGGTGAGAACCTCGGTTGGAACATCCCAATTCGGATTTGACCGATGCCGAAGGCTACGAATTTTGGCTTGACCGGCTGCAGTCCGTTTGTGAGGAGGCTGGTGTGCTTCCAACGGTCTTTGACGCAGCTGCGTTCGAGGTAGGGAAAACAATGCCAACGCGAAAGACGGCAACTACACTCACAGGATATGTAAATAAGAATGGTCAGGTGGTTGTGCGGAACACTCGATTGCCGGGCACGGATCATCTACAGAGGGTTTATCAGCTCGGTTGCTCGCACTGCGGTCAGGTGTATGGGGCGAACGGGAGTGACATTTTTCAACGCAAATGTCCTACCTGCCAGGGCGGTGCAGAAGGAAATCCATTTGTCGTAGCTAGTGGGGGATGATGACCGGCTGCGTATAGTCTTTGAGGATTGTTGATCCGCCGCCGTCGCTTCGCAGATACCTGGCTTCGAAAGACACTTCAACCTTGAGACCAGTTACGAAGCTGGTGCCATCGGTAAACTCGATCTGCAATTCGGGACCGTTAACCCCGTCTTCGTAGAGATGGCAGACGCGAATAACCTTTCCAGCAAGTTCTTTACATTCGATCATGGAAACCTCGGCGCATCAGAGATGAGTCGAACCGTTCACGGTGACCGAGAATATCACACTCATCGTGTGTAGACTCATAGTGGTCAAGGACAAACCATGATGAAGTGGCTAAAGTCTCGACCAAATCCCTCTTCGGAAGGGCTTTACGTGCCTTACGCGAAGATCGCGGCTACTCGCAAGAGGAGCTGGCGGAACGGGCGGGACTGCATCGGAACTATGTGGGCGGTGTGGAACGCGGGGAACGGAACGTGGCGCTGGAGAACATCGTAAAGCTCGCAGGAGCGCTCTCTGTGCGGACGCGAGATCTCTTTGACTCTCTCCCTTAGCGTTTTCAAAGATCTGGCGCGATCAGTGTGGAGTTTAGGCCTCCTGACGTGACGCCGCGCATGGGCATCTGACGGAGTATTGGAGAACACCGAACCGCTATGGAGATCGCAAGCTGGAACGTCAACTCGATCAAAGCGAGACTTGATCACGTCAAGAACTGGCTAGAAAAGCGTGGGCCGGATATCTTGCTACTCCAAGAACTGAAGGGCGTTGACTTTCCTACGGAGACATTCCGTGCGCTGGGATACGAAAGCGTCGCCGTCACGCAAAAGGCCTATAACGGAGTGGCGATCGTGTCCCGCTTTCCGGTGAAGTCGGTGAGCCAGAGTCTGGACGGACTCGGAGTGGATACCCATGCGCGCTTTCTTGAGGTCATCATCAAGGATCTACGCGTTGTGAACATTTATCTCCCCAACGGAAATCCGATAGGCACGGAAAAGTTCGAATACAAGCTCGATTGGATGGATCGGCTGCGGGTGCAAATGGAGCGCTGGCTCACGAGTGAGATTGCGACCGTCGTTGGCGGAGACTTTAACGTCATTCCAGAGGACATTGATTGTCACAAGCCAGCGTCGTGGATAGGCGACGCTCTTTTTCAGCCGGAACCACGCGAGCGCTATCGGGGGCTGCTGGAGCTTGGTTACATCGACGCATTCCGTTCCTTGCACCCAAGCGAAAAGGGTCAGTTCACGTTTTGGGATTATTTCCGCCAGGCATTTGAGCACAATCGCGGCATCCGTATTGATCATTTCCTCTTGTCGCCAGGACTTAGCAGCCGCCTAAAATCATGTGTGATCGATAAAATTCCTCGGCGACTGCCAAAGCCCTCCGACCACACGCCGATTGTGCTGACGTTGGATTGATCGTCGGAGTTTGCTTATTCTGCTACGTCTTCGTCATGGATGCCGTCGAAGATTGGTTCTCTTTTTCCAGGAAACAGGCTCTCGTGCTTCTTCATCAACTCATGCATCACACGGATAGTGATGCATGCGGCGTAGCTGACTTCGCGGTCCAGGTCATTATCCACGTCGGAGATGAGCGGGTCGCCTGCGGCCTTCGCGGCCCATTTAGCAGTCCTGATCGCCACGATCAGCGCGGTTGCGATAAGGATGGACGGGCCCATCTTCGGCCAGTCGATCTTCCACTGCGTTCCCACCTGTTTCATCGACTGAGTATAGGCGAAGAGGAGGCGAATATGTCAAAATGAAAGAGTCCGCTGAAGCGCGGGTGCGCGGAGGTGTTGATGGCCCATAAAGCGATCTCACGCGAAGACCCGATCGTTCAGGTCTTCTATCCGTGTGAGGCGGGTACGAGGCTCCTCGAAGACTTCGCGGCGGCGCGCCCGCAGGATTACACGTTCTTAGAGCCGAAAGACTTCAGCGACCTGCGGAGCTCGGCGTTCGCCGGCATTTCGGAATGGGACGCTTTCGCAGACCATGTGCAGGAGTGCGCGCTTTGTGGTGAGGACTAATCATGTGCGGACGATATGTAAGGCGAAGCGATAAGCAGAAGATCGCTGAGTGGTTTAAGGCGAAGAATGACACCTCTAATCTGCCCATGCCTGACGCGGATTACAACATCGCTCCGACGACACACCAACCCATCGTCCGGCAGAACAGAGAGACAAACGAACGCGAGCTGGTCTTGGCCCGTTGGGGTTTGGTTTCGTTTTTCACAAAAGAGCTGAGCGAGATCAAAGGGCTTTCCACGATCAACGCCAGAGCAGAGACTATAACGACATCTAAGAGTTGGCGGGAGCCAATGAAGAAGCGGCGCTGCATCGTCCCGGCAAGCGCATTTTACGAATGGCCGAAGGAAGGAAAACCGCCAAAACAACCCTACGCCTTTGAGATTTCGAACGGCAGTCTTTTCGGATTTGCGGGTTTGTGGGACGCATGGAAAGACAAGGACGGTCATTGGCTGCAATCGTTCGCCATTGTGACGACCGAAGCAAATGAGTTGATGTCGCGGATACATCCGCGTATGCCGGTAATTCTCCACTCGCGAGACTACGACCGTTGGCTCGACCGGGAAGAGACCGAGCGGCTGCCGCTAGATTTGCTTCGACCGTATGAGGCCGAAGAAATGGAGATGTACGAGGCTAATTTGAAGGTCGGCAACGTACGGAACAACGGGCCTGAGATGCTAAAGAAAGCTCTTGATGCTGCGGAATTTGGAACACTTCCGCTCTGAAAGCAACGGGTTAGATTCACGGATTTTCCTCGAAGTGAAGTTTCAGGTCATTCGTTAACGCAAGGTCTTTCGTTACCGTGAATATTTTCAGATCCCGCTAACGTGACACCATTCGGTACTGCATGCCTCATCATCCCCTTGTTTCTGGATGGGCTATTCGTCCCACCAATCCCAATCTGGTTCGACGCGCCCATCATCGGAGAGACGATACTTTCGTTCCTGATGCTTGTAGGTGATCTCAGTGGTTTCCGAAATGGACAGACTGTCTTTCAGGTACCGCACCGGGAACACCGGAGCGTCATCTTCCGTCCGCGCAAAGAGAACGACATTGACGCCGCCCTTTCGCTGCGCGGAACCAAAGAGCACACCATCGAACGGTTTGGAATGGACCTCAGCTAGATACTCCATCATCGTTTGCGTGATAAGGTATTCGTCTTCGTGCCCCGGCGTCACTGGTCGTGATATGAGCTCACCGAGACTGCGCAAAAACTTGAAGCGAGCGGCTTGCTGTTCGAAATCTGGTTGGAAATAACTAAGAAGCTTGTACGCCTTGGTCATACGAGTGAAATCAAGCAAGCGCAGCGACTCTATTGTTTCAACCTTGATGGTCGCGGCATCTCCTCCCAGGGGAGGTCTCAGCTCCGCCAAGCAAGTCTCCTTTTCGGTGGCTCCATAAAGCATAGAGATTCCTTCTGGATTCATGCGACCTGCGCGCGCCTTCTCAGGAGGCGGCGGACCCACCTCTTTATAGGGATTGTCGAACATTGCCTGGAGAACGCTTTCGGAACCACAGGCACGGCTGCGATAGATCGGAAAGCCCAACGGAACAGTTAGCACCACGCCGCTTTCGTCCTTTGGGAACGAATGAGTCAAAAGCGTATCGACATCGCTGAAAAGCTCATCAAAGAACTCCTTTGCAACCGAACTAAAGAAACGACGGCGAGTTTGAATCTCCTTGCGAAGATCTTTCCAGCCAAGCTGGTACTCGTAATCTAATACTTCGGTCGAAACGTAGCAGCAGCTCGTATCGAAAAACGGTTCGTCGCCATCCGGCGGCCAACAACCTTCCGCGTCGATGACCGCCTCAATGATTTCGTTATTGAAATCGAAATATTGGCCTAAGATCTCCTGAACGAAGTGGTCGAGGTCGTCGCCCTCCTGTTCGTAGTACCCGTTGTCGTCGTCGGAATCAAATCGACGAACTTCCTCCCCCTGCTTGATGTGTTTCCTAAGTATAGGTTCAAGTATTTCGCCGAGACGGCTGATGGAGATTGTTGTTGGCTGTTCCTCGTCGCAGACATCGCATTCTCCAGGTTCGCCCTCCTCAATAATGTTTTGCTTAAGGTAGGGATCTTCGATGCAATTTGAGCAGAGTATCGTGGCCATGCTTTCCTTCAGAAACGGAGAATTGCTTCGAGTTATTCCTTCGCGAGCGCTCGGCGGAGGGACTTTAGGAGATTCTCCGCCTCTTCCAGCTTTTGCAGAACGGTTGCATTGCCTTTCATCTCTTGCAGTGCCACCCAAGGAAGGGCTTTCATCGCTTCGACAGCCGACTCCAAGTTGTTCAAGGGACCGCCCGGGGGACTGCTCTCGACAGGCCGGATACGAAGTTGAGCTGACTCGAGATCGCCAGCATCGCTTAAAAAGTGTGCCCGTGCGATCGGATCGGGAAGGATCGCTCGGAGCTTTCGCAAGTCCTTGGAATTTGTTATCCGCTTCTCGTTGACTTTCTTGACTACGGTGTCGACTACAGATGGGACCAACAGCTTCTTGCTGACTCCCATAAGCTCCCGAGCCCATGTAATCGCAGCACTCGGGTCACGAAGTGCAGTGAAACGGCCGGAAAGCTGAAAGATGTCGACAAGTTTATCGAGCTCACGGACGGTCATGCCAAGGATATTGGCGGCACTGGCGCGGCCAACAAGGTCGACGAGCCGGTACGCGACCATCTCCTTCTCTCTGGCGTCCCATTCTTTTCTTTGGCGATGGATATAGATCCAAACTCGAAGCCTTTCGTCTTCCGACAGGGTTCTATCCGTCACTTCCGCTGGAATTCGCCGATACTGTTCCTTTCCTCTCTCAACGAGGATCTTTGAGTTTGTCCAGCGGCGGTCTCCGTCGATGATGCGGAACTTTGCCGGCAAATCGGGATGAGGTTCAACAAGTAAAGGTTCGAATATGCCTTCATTCGCCTCGATTTGGCTCTGTAATTCATCATCTTCTTTAGGGCCGAGCCTGGGCTGATTAGGATTCGGTATGAGCTCGTCGATGTCTAGCAAAGTCCGGTACGTACGGAGAACAGTGCGGTCAAGACGACGCTCTTGTAACGCGAATCCGGGGGCAGCTACTACGGGTGACGGCATTTGCGCGATCATCTTCAAGAGGCCTCTTCCAATTCTTCTTCTTCTTCGTCAACCGTGCCGATAATGGAGCCGATGCACTGGGTAAGATCGGCTTTCGCCTTTTGAATAGCCCGCAACGCTTCTCCCTCTTTGTTCCAATGGTTCTGGTGCCACTTGACTTCTTTCGTTTGAAGCTCCAAGAGGTCAGATGCTCGGTCATCCACCCTCGATAACAGCGATGCACAATGCTCCGACGTAATGAATTCGTACAGCGCTACGGTTTTTTGTTCTCGTTCGACACCGCTCGCCCGCATGATGTGAATCTGCAACAGATGTTGACGGATTATGGTGGCTATCGAAACGACACGAGCGGGATTGACGAGGATGACACCATCCTGGACGTGAAGCTGCCCGGTACCCTGCGGGAATTTTCGAGTCGACAGAATTGCGTGCTCTGCTTTTGCCGCGATCTGGTCCGAACGAAGCTTGGAAACGTGGTCGTTGCGAAATTGATTGTGATTCTTCGAGTCGTAGAGGATCGTTCCGCATTCTTTACCATTCATTATGACGACGTGAATAATATCGGCGCCAGCCGCGCCTTTCGGAATACGATTGATTTTGTCTTCCGGGAAGTCCGCCTTGAGGGCCTCGTAGACATCAACCTCGGCGCCCTCTCCGAGTTCCTCTGCGGTCTTCTTCTCCAAAGCTCTCTGCAAGTCATTTAGCTTGTTGGTGAGCTTCAGAGTCTCCTCGAACGACTTCGCACTCTGGGCATTCAACTTTGCATCCGAGGCCTGTTCGAGCACTTCGCGCTGTGCGCTTAGTTCTTTCTCGATGTTCGATTGATGCTGTTGTTCAAGAAGTCCAAGTTTCTCCTCAGCTTCGCGGGCCTTCTCAGTTGCATCGGTCGCTGCCTTGACGTGGGCGGCGATAGCATCCGTTGATTCAGCTCGTGCTGCAGAAGTCGCTTCAAGACGCACTCGTTCGGCTGCTTGATCCGCTTCCTCTTTCAATTTTTGGAGCTGCGCTTGATGCGCGGAATCGGCATTCTTGATTTGGCTTTCGAGAAGGAGCGTCTTTTGGTCTGCGGCAGTCTTTGAAGCATTCGCCTCGACGAGCTGAGCCTGCAAGCCATCCTCACGCTGCTTTTGCGCTTCCTCCAGCGCGGCAATTCGGATGGCAGACGCTGCGTCTGCTGCTTGTCGTTCTTCCTGCCGTGCTTTGTTTTCCCGTGACTTCGCGGCTGCTTTCTCTGCCTCTAGCGCAGCAGCGGTCGCAGCAAGTTGGCCGTTGAGTTCGCCCTTCTGATGCTCAGCATTGAGGCGAGAAGCTTCTGAACTTTCCAGTTGTTGCTTTAGTACCGCCTCGGCCTGTTTGCGCTGCTCTGCAGCCGCAGCCAGAGCTTCTGCTGCCGCCGTCTCCGCCGCTTGCCTTGCCTCGTCGCGCGCCACACGTTCACGCAGAATGCCTTGTTGGCGCTCAGAATCAAGGTCGGCTTTAGCTTTCGCCTCCACTTGCGATTTCTCAAAGGCGTGCTGCTGCTCAAGGCGCGTGGTTAAAGCCAAGGCTTGTTCGCGTTCTCGGGCCGCAATCTTGCCGCTGATCTCTTCAAGACGATCGGGAGGGATCTCCTGTCCACAGGCAGGACAGTTCTCTGCGTCAACGTGCATGTGCGGCGGTGGAATAAGACCGAACCGGGATTTTGAGACAGACTGAGAAATCATTGGCATCTCCTCTTCTGGTTCCTATTTTCTCCTATTTTGTCCTATTGTCAAGAGCTCAGCGCTAATTTTCTGAAAATGCCCTAACGGCGAGATGTAGTAATCGTTGGCGCACGTTCCGCAGACACCTCGATACTGGCGCTGTCAAGGCTATGATGAAACAACGCATCTTTAGTCACCCGTTCTCAGAAAGAGCACCACCTGAGCCCATCCTATGCCCGATGTTCGCGTGGACAGACCGCAGCCAGTCGAACTCGATACCACGCAAAGGGATTTGGTGCGGCGCGGGCTGGAGAACATTCGTCGCCGTCTTCTTGACCTGACGAACCGAAATAAGCTCATTAGTTATCGACATGGCAGTTCGTCCCTAAGAGTCGTGGACGCCGATCTCGATGTGGTCTATGAAAACCTGGTGGATGACAAGAGATTGCCGTTTGTCTATGTTCCCGAACCCACCAAGAAATACATCGCAGAGCGTGGAGAGAAACCCTCAGCGAAGGATTATGCGGAAGAACTAGGTTGGCGAACCGGGTTTGACCTATTACGAGATGCCGGTCAGACGACTTGCCTTCCGGTTCTCCACTATCAGGAAGACTTCGAGACGATCATACGGAAGATCGGGACGACTGCCCGGACAGCGATTGAAGAGTCAGGTGCCAATTTGTTGCACTTGGTCTTTGGTTTCCTCGAATGGCGTGAGTCGGACGACTCAACCCAGATTCGACAGGCCCCCTTACTCGTGGTTCCCGTTTCGCTCATCACGCCCAGAGCCCAAGAAGAAGACCGCTCGGTGCGTTTGCAGTACACAGGCGAGGATCTGACGACAAATCTTTCGCTTGTAGAGAAGATGAGACGTGATTTCGGAATCGAGATTCCGTATATCGAAGAGGACGAAACCCCGGAGCGGTATTTCCTGCGTTTCGCCTCCATCCTCGAGCAGAAGCGAGACTGGCGGATATGCCGCCAAGTATCACTAGCACTGCTTAGCTTCGGGAAGCTCCTAATGTACCTAGACCTTGACTCGGAGCGTTGGCCGGCAGACGTAGCTCTGGTCAATCATCCCCGGCTGCTGGACATGTTCTCCGGAAGCACTGCAGAGGGTTTGACATTCGCGAACGAGTTTGATATCGACCAAGAGGCGGTTACTGCGGGAGATGTGCCACCCCTCATTTGCGACGCAGACAGTTCACAGCACAGTGCGCTAATTGATGCTGCGCGAGGCAAGAATCTAGTCATCGAAGGCCCTCCGGGGACTGGTAAATCGCAAACCATCACCAACCTCATTGCGGCGTCCATCGCGAACGGTAAGCGCGTTTTATTCGTCGCCGAGAAAATGGCAGCGCTGGAGGTGGTCAAGAGGCGTCTCGACAGTAGCGGTCTCGGAGAGTTCTGCCTGGAGCTGCACAGCCATAAGACAAGCAAAGTCGGTTTACTGAAGTCGCTCGAAGAACGCATTAGAGCGTCTATGAGCTTTTCTTCACCAACGACGCTTGCTCAGAAACAAGGCTTGCTGGATTCTAAGCGGGATGAACTTACCAAATATGTGTCCTTGCTGAATTTGCCCTATGGGGCAATCGGCAAGTCTCCGTTCGAACTGATCTGGCAACGCGACGCGCTTGAAAACTCCGTTCCAAAAAGTTTGCACGAGATCAAGAGCCTCACTTTCGCGGAAGCGCACACATGGGACTACCGAGCGCTGCACGAACGCAAAGATATGGTCGCGACCTACGCCGCCCATCTTCGTCGGATGTCCGAGTCCGGGGGCAAGATCGAAAAGAAAGAGAATCCGTGGGGATGGCTTCCTGACGTGGAACTGAGCCTTGCAGGGCAAGACAGCTTGCTAGCGGCTCTCCCTAGGCTTGGAACACTGTGCGAGCAACGGGTCGTCCTGATCGAAACGCTAGCACAGACTTTCTCGCGCCCTGTGTTTGATATGACGGATTGGCTCGGGGCGACAGACCAATGGACGGAACGCCTCCCCAACGGCGAAAGCGAATGCCATTACGATCTACTGAGTGTCCTCTCTGAGCCCAAGGTGTCCGCGTCGGTCGGTCATTTTCTAAAGTCTATTGATGATTTTCGTGCGCAACTTCAAACATTGCCTAATGGGGACTCTTTACTGGACACGACGGTTCCCGATGATTTTCGACGGGCCGACGAAACATTTCGCAATCTTGGAATGACTGACTATTCTCTTGGCAGTCTGCGCAGTTTACCGAAAGCGCTTTCAGAGTGCGAACAGCACATCGCGCGAGCGAAGAGCGCTAGCAACGAATTGGGCCAAGCGTTGGGAGTTCGTTCGTCCTTCACGCTTAGGTGCCTCACCGACCTGATCGCTGCTCGCCAATTACTTACAAAAGCGCCGATGCATCTCGCTCATCTACGAGGTTCCCGTTTCGCGAAGGACGGCCTAGCTCACCTTCTCGAAGCGGCCCAAAGAGAATGTTCCGCACTCCTGGCGGAGAGACAAAGCCTGTCGGAGCATTTTGTGGTCGATAGTGAGACCTCTGCGCTGCAACTAAATGAGGCCGCTGCCGTCCTGGATAGCACGCCGTGGTACGGCAGATGGGCTAAGCCATATCGTGGTGCGGCATCGCTCTTTAAGGCGCATTGCCATGCAGCACAGAAGCGAACGCGTAATCAAAAGGCCGCTTGCTTGCGTTTGCTCGCTCATAGCCGTGTCAAGATCGAAGCTTTCTCCAGCCGAGTGGAATATAGAACGGAGCTCGGTGAACAGTTTTCAGGCCTTTCTACCCCATGGGCAGATCTGATTGATGTCACGCGGTGGCATGAAGAGGTATTTGCGAGACTGCCAGAACATCAGCCTTTCGCTTCGGAAGTGCGATCAGCCCTACTCACACTTCCGGCCAGTCGACTGCGAGGCATTCTCGGCATGGCAAGTGAAAGCTTTCCCGTACCGGAAGAGTTGGAAGATGCGTTGCAGCGGTTAACGGATTTGCACGCACGGGTCCCAAATCTCAAGTTGGAGCAAGTGGACGCGGAAGTGGAAGCCTTCTTGGAGAATGTGCGCGCTATAGCGTCGGCTTCCTCTCTTGTGATTACGATACTGGAGCCGATCGCACTTGCAGACTCAACGAGCCGGACCCAGATCGTTGACTTATTTGATCGCGTTGCGAAGGCAAAGGGTCTCCGCTATCAAATTCAAAACGACGAAGCGGCGAAAGTAGTTTTGGGTCTTCATTATGAGGGACTGGCGACTGATCCCACTCCGGTGACTCGTGCCATTGCTTTGGTGCAACGGATAGTCGCATCAAACTTCCCGTCAGAGATCAAGAAGTGGCTCTTGGCACTGGAGTACCCAGAGCGCGTTCAATGGCTATATCGGTGGATCAAGGACCTCAACGACAACACTTCAGCCTTAGGCGTCGGAGAAAATGAGGTTGTAGCGGCGCTCGGGTCACCGATACCATTTGCGAAACGTTCGTCTGTTGCGGCTCTTCAGAAGGCTGCGGCCGCAATTGATAAATGTCGAGAAACCGAATCTCTCTTACCGATCTGGATCGATGCTCAGCGTTCGGCAACACAACTGCGAAATGCGGGATTGGAGTATCTGGTCAATCAGTGCCTGCTCGGAGCGATTTCCTTCGAAAGTGTATCTGGAGCTTTCGAGTATCTCTTCTGCGACACTTTGCTTCGGCGCCTGTTTAGTGAACATCCCGACCTCTGGCGTTTGAGCGGCACGACTCATGAAGAAGTGCGTTCACAGTTTGCAGCGCTTGATCGATCTGTCATCAATCTAAACCAACTCGATATTGCGCATCGTGCTAGCCGTCGTGTTGTCCCACCCGGAGTGCGGGGTTCGGTTGTCAAAGATACGACCGAGCTTGCACTTGTAAGCCACGAAATTACGAAGCAGCGAGCACATATCCCAATTCGACAGTTGATGCTTCGTGCGGGTCGGGCCATTCAGGGACTAAAGCCATGCTTCATGATGAGTCCTATGTCGGTGGCGCAGTTTCTTGCTCCGGGCCATTTGTCCTTTGATCTGATTGTCATGGATGAGGCGTCGCAGTTACGGCCCGAGGATGCGCTGGGCGCAGTCGCTCGTGGAACACAATTGGTCATCGTTGGCGATCCGAAACAGCTCCCGCCGACCTCATATTTTCAACGAACCCTAGATGATGAAGCGGAAGAGGCAGAGGACAAGACGGCTGTAGGAGAAGGTGAAAGCATCCTTGATATTGCCCTGAGTCGTTACCAGCCCGTGCGTCGCTTACGCTGGCACTATAGATCACAGCATCACAGCCTAATCGCGTTTTCCAATTCCGAATTTTATGACGGCAATTTGGTCGTCTTCCCATCCGCATATCACGACCACCCTGAGCTTGGGGTCAAATACGTTGAGGCCAAAGGTATCTATGAGAATCGTAGAAACGCTCTGGAAGCGGAGCGCGTTGTAGACGCTATCTTGGAGCACATCGCACTGTATCCGTCAGAATCTTTGGGCGTTGTGACTATGAACTTTGAGCAGCGAGAACTGATCGAAGAGCTGCTGGACATGAAGTTGAAGCAGGATTCGTTCTCGAACAGTTGGATTGATGCCAGGGAAAGCACGCCCGAGCCATTCTTTATCAAGAATCTGGAGAATGTTCAGGGCGATGAACGAGACGTAATCTTCATTTCAGTCACTTATGGACCCGATCCGCAAGGTAACTATTTCCAGCGATTCTCTGGGGTCAACAGCGCCACGGGACAACGGAGACTGAACGTGCTGATCACGCGGGCTAAAAAGCGAACGGTACTATTCAGTTCGCTCGACCCCGACATGATCCGTTCGGAAGCGACTACACCGTGGGGAGTCCGCGCACTCAAGGGATACATGCACTTCGCGAAGAGTGGAATCTCGGCGAGCCCTGAGATTTCACCTGGCGCTGAACCATCGAATCAACATGAAGCTGCTGTTGGGTCCGTTTTGAAGGCGAATGGATATGAGGTTGTGCCCCAAGTGGGAGTAAGTGGGTACTTCATTGACTTGGCAGTGAGACATCCTCACCGTCCGGGTGCGTTTCTACTTGGAGTAGAGTTCGACGGCAAGAGCTACCATTCGGGGCGATCCGCACGGGACCGCGATCGGCTGCGGCAAATGACTTTAGAGAACCAAGGATGGAAGATCCATCGGATATGGTCAACGGATTGGTTCAAGAACCGGAACGCGGAAGTCGAAAGGTTGCTACATCGTGTCCGCACTTTAGAGGCACAACAACAAGTGCAGCGGCTTTGATACGCGCCCGCGCGCGGTGAACAATTTCCATCACAAGCCAAAACCTTCACCCACAGTAATTGCTGAAGTCTTATCGACAGCATGACCGAGATTCGTTGCTAAAGCATATGCCGCATTAGTGAAGATCTGCGTGTCGTGAGAGGCGCGCGAGACGGCGACGTAAGCGAAGCGCGGATTTATCAGCTCTGGGTGGACATTCGTGTCGATATTGATCAGCACGCGGTCGGCGGTGAGCCCCTGAGAGCTGTGACTGGTGACTGTGTAGCCGTGGTCGAAGTGCTGCATTTGATTGGCATCGAAGCTGACCGCTTTGCCGTTGTCCATCTTCACCGAGAGCTGGCCATCGTTGTCGATCTGTTGCACTGTGCCGAGGTCGCGGTTGGCCACGCCTAGCTCTTTGGACGGGGCAGTAAAACTCAAACGATCGCCAACGGCAAACTCCTGCTCCAATTCGCGGTAGACGTTCACGCCGTAGAGCCGCGCGGGATTGTATGTAATGGTGGCTCCGTCTCCTTTCTGAACGGTGAGCAGGTTGTCCTTGGGCTGGATAGTGACAACCTTCGTATAGCTTTGTCGCTCTATTCCGATGTCTTGGCTGCCACGCGGATAGTAGAGAACGTCGTCTACGGCGTAGCGAGCGGCCCAGGTCCTGTCGGCACCGGTCATGTCGGAACGGGGGGCGAGTACGCGCACCGCGTGGTCCTCCGAGGAGACTCTGCCGAGAGCTTGCAATTCGGAACGGACTGCCTGATTGATCTGACGGCGCGAAGCATTATCAGGAGAGACAACGATGGTGTTTTCCGGGCTGGCGGCGTAGCTCCGAGCAATGGCGGCGATGCGCTGTTGCGGATCGGTAATCTCGGTAACGCGGCCCTGCCGTTCTAAGAGCGCCACACCTTCGGCGATTTCCCCGCGTGACAAATGCTCGACGGCCTTCAAAAGCTCGGGGGCCTCTCGTTGGCGGACGATCTGGTCAAGCTGTGTCGTCCTCATCCCGGCATTCACCAACTGCTCGAACGGCTTGCCGGCTTCGACTCCCTGATGCTGTCTGGTATCTCCAATAAGCAATACACGGTCGCCGGATTCCAGCTTCGCGAGGAAGTCACGCACTTGTTTGGTGCTGGCGAGACTCGATTCATCGACCATGTACAGATGACGGTCGGGGTTCGGCTGGCGGGCGCGAACCAAGAAGCCCTGTAAGGTGTCGGCGGAGATCCCGGCATCGCGGAGCTGGTTCGCGGCGCGAGAAGTCGGGGCGAAGCCTTCGACGACATACCCTCGCTGTTCTGCGGCTTCGCGAACCGATTTCAAGAGGGTCGTTTTGAAGGTTCCCATCAGCGTTTGGGCTCCTGAAAAGTCCATCGTTCCTTGCGCGTGTGCCACACCCGCGAGAGACAGGGCCAAGAGCGTTGGAGCCATCAGGCGGATGGCACGGATGATCTTTCCTTTTAGGTTGCGATTTTCGAAACGTGAACGAAGTGTCATAGGCATTCTCCTGATGGCGAGTAACCGTCGCCATGAAGGAAAACGTAAAGCCCGTTCAACGCCTCGTCCAACAGTTCCTATCGATTTCGCCATACATTTTGCCTATGGCGATCATTCACTTCACACGAGCAGCTCCATCTGCTCGGGTACACGCACTTTGCTCGGAAGTCTTCTCCTCCGTGATTCCATCCAGGTCTCCCGAAGGAACCGTTCTACGAATGGGAGTGCAACGTGATCTGTTGGGCTTACATAGACGAAGGCGGTATCGGCCGTCCAGTTGAGGCCGACAATTGCTCGTGTAATAAGTCCCGAATCTAGTGGCGAGAGTTGGTCGATGAGAGCGAGTCCGAATCGCTCTTTTACCATCCATTGAATCTCAGAGGGTGTACGAGCTGAGCAGGACAGGTGCATAGAAATCCCCAGTTCACCGAACATCTCCAAGAGACAGGCGTGCGCGGAAGGATGCAGTTCTGGATCCGGAAATATGGTGATGCGTTGCGCGACCTCATGAATATCGACAAGCGCGAGGTCAGCAAGGACATCGTCGGAGCGCATGCAGACCACCAACGGCGATTGTGCAATCTGCTGGACACAATAAAGCTTCTCGTCGATTGGCAGCGGGAGAATCGCGCAATCGAGCGTTCGTCCATCAAGACGTTGTAAACACAGAAGAGGGTCTCCACTCAGCAGTTGAATGGTGCAACCGGAGAACATCCGATCGTAACCCTCGTGAAATTTCTCAAGCAGCTTTGCGTTGACAAAGGATGAAAAGCCAACTCTGAGAGGTGGCACTTCGTTGCGTTGGACAGCCCGAGCCATGACCAGCGTCTGCTCCCACTCTCGCAAGGTGTTCTCCGCATACGTCGCGACGATTCGGCCCGCCGGCGTGAGCTTCAACCCATTCTGTAATCGATCGAAGATCGTGACGTCGATATTGTCTTCGAACTTTCCGATCTGATGGCTTAGAGAGGATTGAGCAACGAAAACCTGCTCCGCTGCGCGAGTGAAATTCAAGCTCTCGGCAGACGCTTTGATGTAGCGGAGAAGACGGAATGTGAGGGAATCTGACATAGCCTGGAGCTCCACTTGGCTTTCGTCGATTCCACAGGTCCGACGTACTCGACTGTGGAAAACTTGTTCCAAACACCATTCTTCGCAATGGGCTGAGATTGTCAATTGGGCGCGACGGGGACACCGGAGTCCTCTAGGTAACCATCCGGCGCGCTGGCCTCGGTATAGACAAAAACTGGAGCGAAATCGATAAGAAGTATTGGACTGATATGAATGAAAGCGTCACGCTCGAAGCTGATCGATTTACGCGAGGTGCAGCATGGGGAATACGTCCGGGTTCGTTCCGTCCTTCGATAAGCCTGAGCCGGTTGGCGCTTCGACCTCACCTGAGAGGTTGTCGTTCAACCATCAACTTCGAAAGCCACCAGCAAGGGTCATAGATGCAGAACCGCTTCTCACGGCCGAGGACGTCGCGAGGCGTCTCAATGTGAGCACGGATTGGGTTTGGGATCATTCCTCAAGGAAGAAACCACTCTTGCCCGTCATACGGATGGGAGACGGGGCGCTTCGCTATCGCCCTAGTGGGATTGAGGCTTTCATCGATGAGAGGGAGCGACTGAGCGCCTTACGGCGACGTGCGTGAGTTGATGCCGAGCTCGTGAATCAGAGATGACAAACTTGTGTGGCCTGTCTTTATTTCCCGCAGAACACGTCGGTAAAATTGAGATAGGCCCTATCTTTTCCCGCCACAGAACTGAGGGAACGAATGGGTACAACCTACCAACGAGGTTATGTAACGCCTCGCGGGAAGCAATGGTATGGGTATTACCGGAAAATGGTAAACGACCCTGCCACGAATGAGCCGAAGTCCGTTCGCGTTCCTGTGAACCTCGGGCCGAAGTCGAAGTTGACCAAGACAGAAGCCCGTCAAGCACTTGAACGTGAGATCACTAAACAATTGGGCCAGCCCGGCTCTCCGACACGCATCATCAACGATGGTTCCGTCACCCTGGCATGGTTCGTAAACAACCGGTTCATTCCACTTAAAGAAGCCGTTTGGAAGGAAGAGACCGCGAAAACCAAGAAGCTCCTTATCCAATTGGACATCGTCGCACCGCTTGGCGAAATCCCGTTGGCCAACTTTGACAAGTTCAGCTTGCAACTGCACCTCAACAAGCTGGCTACAACCCGATCAAAGGACCGTGTCTTGCAAATGCGTGCTTACGTCCGGGACATCTTCGCCGAGGCAGTCGATCAGGACTTTCTCGTTAAGGACCCCGCACGCAAGCTCAAGGTTCCTGTCCAGCTACGGGCGACGGACACCACGACGCTCACTTGGGATCAGCTCAGGCTAGCGCTTTCGAAGTTGAGTCTTCGAGATCGCATCTTGCTTGAGCTCGATATGACGAACGCCTTGCGTCCGAGTGAACTCTTCGCATTTAGATGGAAGCGGTTTGAATACAAAGCATCGACGCTCACGGTCGCGGAGACTGTTTATAAAGGCAAGATCCGAGATTGGGGCAAAACAAAGAAGAGCCTTACCGTGATTCACATTCCGCGACAACTTGCTGACGACTTGCATGCATGGCGTTTCGAATGTGAACAGAAAGCGCGGGAGGCATTTGAGAAGGGAAAGCGAACGTTGGCCTCTCTGTCCCCAGATGACTTCATCTTTCAAAATGAAGACGGAGGTTTCCTTGACACGGACAACTATCGCAAACGCGTTCTTCACAAGATCGCCCGCGAATTGCAGTTGCCCAAGTTGACGTTTCAGGTTATCCGCCGAACGATCGCAACCCTCGCACAGAAGAAGGGGACCATCAAAGATGTTCAAGGTGTCATGCGGCACTCACGCACCGCTACCACCACGGACGTCTATATGCAGGAGATTCCTGCAAGCGTGCAATCGACGATCAACTCCATCAACTTGGAGCTAAGAAAATCGGATGCGCGGAGTCGGAAAAACTTGAAGGAGTCGGCTTCAACCGCAGCACTGCTCAGAAGTCGGCGCAAGCCTTCTGAACGCGTGACACAAAATGACACAAAGTCACCGAGAGGAGGGAGTGAACGCCTCCCGGCATATGCTTGATTTGTAAGGGGTTGTTTGGTGGACCTGATCGGGATCGAACCGATGACCTCTTCCATGCCATGGAAGCGCGCTCCCAGCTGCGCCACAGGCCCACTCTTAGGAAGGACTCTCTCTATTCTCGCGGACTCTGACGTATCCGTCAAACCCTGCACCGAAAACGCGGCACTTCGGGAACTAAACACCCACCCCCCGGTGTCTAAGTACCCAGAGTGAGCGAGCACTCGGCCGCCGGCGGCGTAGTTTCCTTCGCTCAATTCTAAGGATTCCCTGAAACGCTACCGGCGGCCCTTGCCGCACAACCGTTCCACGACGTACTGTAGAGGACACCCGATATGCAGGCGGGCACCGCAGTGGGAAATCTCGCAAGCGCGATTGGAATCCGGACAAACGACGCCTCCCTCGTCGCCGAGCTCAAACTCGGCTCCGAAGAAGCGTTCGGCGTCCTCATCGCCCAGTACCACCAGCAGATCTTCTCCCTCATCGCCCGCTCCCTGCAGGATCCCGCCGACGCCGCCGACATCACCCAGGAAGTCTTCGTCAAGGTCTTCCGCAGCATCCGCAGCTTCCACGGCGACTCCAGGCTCCGCACCTGGCTCTACCGCATCGCCCTCCACGAGGCCTCCAACCAGCGCCGCTGGTGGTCTCGCCACAAGCGCCAGGAGATCACCATCGACTCCACCGGCGAGCCCGACGAAGACGGCCAGAGCCTCTGCCTCTCCGCCACTCTCGCCTGCCACCGCGACTCGCCCTTCGACCACGCCGCCCAGTCTCAGCTTCGCGAGCGCGTCGAATCTGCCCTCCGCGAGCTTCCCGAGGCCTACCGCACCGTCGTCGTCCTCCGCGAGATCGAAGGCTTTGCCTACGAAGAGATCGCCGAGATCCTCGACGTCAACCTCGGCACCGTGAAGTCCCGCCTCACCCGCGGCCGCACCGCCCTCCGCCAGCTCCTTACCGCCGACGGCTGTCTCGCGCACCTGCAAGGAGCCGAAGCACGATGAGCTTCCTGCCCGTGAACGACACCTGCGAGACGATCCGCAACTCCTTCTCTTCCTACCTCGATGGCGCCGTCAACGGCCACGAGATGCAGCGCATCGCCGCGCACCTGGAGTCCTGCCACGAGTGCAACCACGAGTTCGCCGACTGGCAGGCGATGCAGCAAACGCTCTCCTCCCTCCGCACCACCAAGGCTCCTGACGACCTCGGCCTCCGCCTCCGCCTCGCCATCTCCCGCGAGCAGGCCGCCCGCAAATCAAGCTGGCGCGACACTTTTTCTCTCGCCTGGGAGAACACCCTACGCCCCATAGCTATCCAGGCGTCGGCTGGCCTCGCCTGTGCCCTCACCCTCGTCGGAACGATCGTCTTCCTCCTCGGCGTCGTCACCCCGCCGAACGCCGTCCTCGCCGACGACGAGCCTCTCGGCGCCATCACCGCCCCGCGCTATCTCTACTCGGCCATCGAACCCCAGCCTATCGCCATCCACAACACGAAGCTGCCGAATGGCGGAGCCGTCGTCGTCGACGCCATGGTCAACAACACCGGTCGCGTCTACGACTACCGCATCATCTGCGCCCCCACCGGCCCCGACGCCCCCGCTGTCCAGGCCCAGATCGAAGACCAGCTTCTACTGGCCGTCTTCAAACCCGCCAGCGTCTTCGGCACGCCCGTCAAGGGCCACATCTACATCACCTTCGCCGGCGTCGCCGTCCACGCTTAGATCCCCGTTCCCGTCTGACCGATTCCCCTCGCGATCGTTGTACGATCGCTCGCGCTATCCTGTGTGCGCGGTGTTGCCAGTAAACCCAACTTCAGGTGAGTCCAACATGTCTGTCTGCGGATCCGGGGCATCGAAGCTCCATGCGGGTTTCGTAGCCTTGCTCTTGCTCGCCGCCTCTGCCAGAGGTCTCCAGGCCGAAGACGCCTCCGTTCCACGGCTCAGCTTCGATGAGCTCGTCACGCTGTCGAACAAGCAGGATCTCGACCCCGCGCTCGCTGCCAAATTGAAGGTGGTGTTGACGACACCGGTAGTGGATAACCGCACGGGCGCGACCGCGGCACCGGCGAAGCTCCGCGTGACCGAGTGGAATATCGAGCGCGGCCAGAACCTCGATGAGATCGAGCGGATGCTCAGCTCTCCAGACGGATTCCTTAAGGAGGCGCAGGCCGCAAGGAAGAAGGTATCGGCAAACGAGCTGGAGCGGCTGCGGAGCGAGATCAGGACACTTCGGGAAAGTGATGTGCTCATCCTAAACGAGGTAGACATCGGGGTGAAGCGCACGGACTACCGCAACGTCGTGAAAGAGCTGTCGGATGCGCTGGGAATGAGCTCGGTCTACGGGGTGGAGTTCCTCGAGGTGGACAGCCTGGTAAGCCTGGGCACGGAGAAGGCGGTGCTCGATACACCGGAGCTTTCCGCCCGCATGACGGACGATCTGAAGCCCGATCGCTCCAAATACCAGGGCCTGCACGTCAACGCGATTCTGAGTCGCTATCCGCTAAGGAATGTGCGTGTCATCAGCCTGCCCGTGTGTCACGACTGGTTTGCCGCGGAGCAGGAAGAAATCTCGAAGCTCGAGAAGGCGAAACGAAAGACCGCCGATGTGGTCTTTCTGGAGAGAATCGGCCGCGAGGTACGCAGAGGGAATCGAAACGCACTCGTCGCCGATATCGAGCTTCCGGACGCGGCGAAGACAACAGTCCGCCTGGTCAATGCGCATCTCGAGAACAAGTGCAAGGCCGATTGCCGCGCGAAGCAGATGCGCGCAGTCCTCGAGAACGTAAGCGACACACCCGGAGCCCTGGTGCTCGCCGGAGACTGGAACACAACCGGGACCGACGGCACCCCCACGTCAGTACGGTACGAGATCGTATCGCGCGTGAAGGACTACCAGTTCTGGCTTGGCACGCTGATGCAATTTACGCCCGTAAGCCTGCCCTTCTACGCAACGGCACCGTTCAAGTTCTGGAAGAACTACCGCGACCCAACCGCGATGCACATCCCGGTACTTGGCAGGAATCCGGAGGCGGCGATGTTCGGAAATCTGCGAAAGTATCGCTTCCAGGATGGAGGCAGCTTCGACTTCAGCGGAGATGCAGCCCGCAACCTGCAGAAGAGCAAGAAGACACTGTCAGACAGCAACGAGCGCGCGGGCAAGGGATTTGTCCCAACGTTCGGCATGAAGAGGACCTTTGGCGGGGTGATCCGCTATCGCCTCGATTGGATCGTGGTGAAGCCCGGAGCAACCGCCAACGCGGCAATGCGTCCGGAGACACCGGTGACGCTGACGAAGCTGAACGGGGCCTTGCCGGAAGACTTATCCGACCACGCCCCGATCGCAACGGAGATGGCGACACGCTGAGCGTGCCGTCGGGGTTATGGTATGGCAGACGGGGCAGCTGATAGGTCCAACAAGTCTGCTGAACGCTGGAGACTTCAGAGGCCAGCATCCTCCCGGCTACTGCATAAAACCGAATCTGCCGCGCTTACCCACCGCCCAATCCCTCGCTCCCGTAAAATAACCGGGAACGTCGAAACCAAAGCGTGTTCAACATGATCCGAGCCACCCACCCCGCCCTCTTCTGCCTCGCCACCCTCCTCCTCACCCTGCCCCTGGCGGCTCAGCAGGATCCACCCCAGACTGGCTCCTCAAGCTCCAGCGCCATCCCCAGCCAGCAGATCCAGGAGAGCACCTCCCAGGCCCGCATCGCGCACAAAACCGAGGCCGGCGGCTCCGCCATCACCCTCGAAAACAGCGAGCCCCTCTTCGACATCGCCGTCGCTCTCAACGCCTGCGGCTACGACGCCGATCTCGCCGCCTCCAGCCCCGTCCGCCTCGCCATCCGCGAAGAGGTCAACGAGGAGCTCCGCAACTCCGCCCCCGCCCGCGACTCCCGCGACGCCATCTGCCTCTACATCCGCGACCACACCCTCGCCGACAAGGCCCAGGACATCGCCCAGTACGTCTCCCTCGCCCTCTACACCACGCCTCCGCCAGCCCTCGCCCCCTCCGTCGGCGAGACCGAGCTCCCCCCGGACTCCACGCAGGTCGTCAACATCCTCCCGCTCCTCCGCGCCTTCAACGAGCAGCTTCACCTCCACGCACTCTACGTCGAGCACCTCCCCGACTACCAGGCCCTCAACGACGCCGTCCACGGCCCGCTCACAAAGATGGTCCTGTCCTCCAACATCGCCGTCCGCATGCCGACCTCCGGCTACGATGGCCGCCGTTTCCTCGTCCTCCTCGAGCCCATGCTCGCCCCGTCGACGACGAACGCCCGCATCTACGCCACCGACTACATCGCCGTAGCCAGCCCCAACGGTGCGACCAGGACCATCCACATGGACCAGGTCCGCCACATTTATCTCCAGTACGTCGTCGAGCCGCTCATCTACGCCCGCGCCGCCGCCATGGATCGCCTCCTGCCGCTCCTCAAGCCCATCCACGAAGCCCCCATCGACTTCATCTACCGCTCCGATATCAGCGCCTACATCACCGAGTGCCTCATCCGCGCCATCGAGGCCCGCCTTCTCGAGTTCGACTTCCCCCGCCCCGCCAAGCCAAACGCCGTCACCCAGCGCACCGACATGATCCACTACGACGCCGACGTAGCCGCCTACGAGAAGAAGACCGAGGCCCTCCGCCGCGAGCTCGTCGAACGCGACATGCGCCAGGGCTGGGCCCTCACCGAGTACTTCTACAACCAGCTCCTCCTCACCGAGCGTGACTCCACCAGCCTCAAGGAGGACATCGGTCAGATGGTCTACGGCATGGACGTCGACCGCGAACGCAAGCACGAGAGCCAGATCGCCTTCTACCCCGAGGGCACCAACGGCACCATCCGCCGCACCCCGCCCCCCATCACCGGCATCCGCCTCGCCGAGATGGACCTCATGAAGGGCGACCTCGTCACCGCCGAAGACATCGCTCAGAAAATCCTCGCCGACCCCAAGGGCGATCACCCCGAAGCCCACTACGTCCTCGCCCAGGTAGAACTCATGCAAAAATCCCCCGAGGACGCGATGGAGCACTTCACCGAGGCCATCAAGACCTCGAAGAACCCGCGCACGCTGGCATGGTCCCACATCTACTTGGGCCGCCTCTACGACACCCAGCCCGACCGCCCCAAGGCCATCGAAGAGTACAAAGCCGCCCTGACCGTCCGCGACAGCGCCCCCGACACCAAGGCTGCCGCCGAAAAAGGGATCAAGGCCCCCTTCGCCACCCCCCGCCGCGCCCAGCAACCAGCCGACGACGACAACACTCCCCTCGACCCATCCGGCAAAGCCGAAAAAGAAGCCTACCGCCCCGACCCTAAGTAGCGTCCGCCGGCGCTTTGCCGTTGCCGTTGCACTCGTCGTTACCCTCTGGTTGTCATTCCCGAAGGGAATCTGCGTTTGTCTTTGCCTTCCCCTACGCAGCCACGAAAAGGGGTGCCCCATCTTCGCCGACAGCCTCACCGTCGGCTAAGGTGGGAACGTAAGAAGCCCGCCGGACGCTTCTGCCTGTTCTCCGTCGTGATCTGATCCTCGCGAAGGCCCCTGTATTCCCTCCCGCCTTTGCCCTACCATCAAACACAGAGATGACCACCCGTCGCGCAACCCGAGGAAAACCCACCCCAGAGCAACCCTCGGACCTCTACGGCCACAGCTTCACCAACCCATTCCTCCTCACCCGGGCTCTCACCCACCGCTCCCTCTCCTCCGAAACCTCCCCTGCGGCCCTCACTGACCCCACCGCCGACAACGAGCAGCTCGAGTTCCTCGGCGACGCCGTCCTCGGCATGGTCGTTGCCGAAGCCCTCTACAAACTCTTCCCCGCCTCCCGCGAGGGCGAACTCACCCGTCTCCGAGCCTCGATCGTCAGCCGCAAGCACCTGGGAGAAGTCGCCGCCCGGATCAACCTCGGCCCGCACCTCCTCCTGGGCCGTGGAGAAGAGCAATCCGGAGGCCGCGCCAAGCCCGCCATCCTCGCCAACGCCATCGAAGCCGTCATCGCCGCCCTCTACCTCGACGGAGGCATCGAAGCCGCCCGCAACTTCATCGATCGCCACATCATTCAGCCATCGCTCCCGTCCCTGAAAGCCGCGCTGGACCCCGAAAGCACCTTCAGCGGAGCCGTGGGCGACCACAAATCCGCATTACAGGAACACCTGCAAGCCACCGGCCAGGGCCAGCCCAAATACGTCCTCACCGCCCAGACCGGCCCAGACCACCAGAGGCGCTTCCGCATTGAAGTCCGCGTCCCCGCCCCACTCCCCGACAACGCGGACCACACCATCGCCCTCGCCGAAGCCGAAGGCCCAACAAAAAAGCAAGCCCAGCAAGCCGCCGCCCAACAAGCCCTCGCCCACCTCGCCCATCTGGCGAAAGAGGCGGCCCGGCCATGAGCGAGCCCCCCCGCACCCTCACTCTTCCCCTCACCAAGCCGCGCCCCGCGCCCCACGCCTCCGCAGCTCACGCCCATCTCCTGCCCGCGATCCAGTCCATGCTCGTCCTCACGACGGTCGCCCTCTTCTTCATCACCTTCACCTTCCAGCCCTTCCGCATCCCGTCGGCCTCCATGGAACCCACCCTCCTCGTGGGCGATTTCCTCCTCGTCGATAAGCAGGTCACCGCCTCCAGCCAGTCGAACCTCCTACCTCCCGCCACCCTCCATCGCGGCGATGTCATCGTCTTTCACGACCCCGTCGACCCCACCCTCCACCTCGTCAAGCGCATCATCGCCCTCCCCGGCGACCGCATCCGCCTCCGCGCCGGACACGTCCTGCTCAACGGCCACACCATCGCCGAGCCCTACGCCGTCTACCGCTCCAGCCCGCCCAACCTCTACCGCGACAACTTCCCCAATGTCCCCTCCCCCGACTCCGACGTCGACGCCCGCTGGTGGATCCGTCTCCGCTCCCTCGTCGACCACGGCGACGTCGTCATCCCCCCCAACAGTTACTTCGTCCTCGGCGACAACCGCAACGACAGCGTCGACAGCCGCTACTGGGGCCTTGTCCCCCGCGCCGCCATCGTCGGCAAACCCTTCCTCATCTACCTGTCCCTTCGCATGCGCGACAATGACCCCGAGAGCGAGTCCGGCCCAAGCTACAACCCACCCACCGCCGCCGTCTCCGAAACCCGCTCCCTGGCCGATTTCGCCCGCTGGGACCGCACCCTCACCGTCATCCGCTAGACGGCACATGGTGTCCGAAACTGGACTAAGCCCCATGAAAGCGGACGCCCGCCGACCCGTGGTCCGCTCTTAGCCGGGCTGGCAACGAGCGTTTACAGGAACTTAGCCTCCCTCGGCATTCGGCCCCGAAGCTGCTTCTTGTCAGATCATCACTCTGCTAGACGTTTGCAACCGAGAAATCGCGCAAGCCCCCCGGAGGCCGGTCATGAACACCCTCTTTCAAGATGTTCGCTTCGCACTTCGCCAGATGCGCCGTTCCCCTGGCTTCGCGGCAACCGCTGTCCTCATCCTGGCGCTCGGAATTACCGCCAACGTGGTCGTCTTCGCTGTCCTGCAGGCCATGATCCTCGAGCCTCTCGACCTCCCACGGGCGGATCGCGTCTTCACCTTCGCCCCACACGTCTCCGGCTATCCCGTGTTCTCCTACCCCGAGGTACGCGACGTGCGCGAGGGCAGCACCGTCTTCTCCGCCGTCGCCGCCGAGGCCATGCAGGTCTTCGGCCTCGAATTCGATGGCTCAACCGAACCCGTGTGGGGTTCGGAAGTAAGCGGTCAATACTTCGAGGCCCTTGGCATCCAGCCGTTCCTCGGGCGTTTCATCACGCCCTCCGATGACGACCATCCCGGAGCCTCGGAGGCCCTCGTCATCTCCTGGAACGCCTGGAAGACCCGTTTCAACGCGAATCCAAAGGTCATCGGCAAGGTCGTCCGCATCGACAAGCATCCCTACACCATCGTCGGCGTCGTGCCCGAAAGCTTCCGCGGAACCCAGAAGTTCCTTCAGACCGATCTCTTCGTCCCCATGGCCAACCAGGCCTCCTTTGAAGGCGTGAGCTGGCTCGAGGATCGCACCAACAAGATGGTCTTCCCCATCGCGCGCATCAAGGACGGCATCACCCGCGAACAGGCCCAAAGCGCCCTCGACACCCTCGCCGCCCGCATCGCCAGACAGAACCCCAAGGAGGAAGACGGCCTCCAGTACAAGCTCGCGCCCCCCGGCCTCATCGGCGACTTCGTCCGTGGTGCCGCCAGCCGTTTCCTCTCCGGCATCATGGGTCTCGCCGGCATCGTGCTCCTCGCCGCCTGCGCCAACCTTGGCGGATTGTTCGCCGCCCGCACCGCCGACCGCGCCCGCGAACTCGCCATCCGCGTCGCCATCGGTTCCACCCGCTGGCGCATCGTCCGGCAGATGCTGATCGAAGCTTTCCTGACGTCCATCCTCGGCGGAGCGGCTGCCTGCGTGCTGTCCTGGTCCGCCCTCAACGGCCTCGCCCGCTGGGTCCCGCCCACCGACTATCCCGTCCACTTTCAGGTAAAGCCACACCCATCCTTGATCCTCGTGGCCTTCCTCATCTCCGTCGCCGCAAGCGTTCTCTTCGGCTTGATGCCTCTCCGTCAGATCATCAAGACCGATCCCAGCGAAGCGATCAAGAGCGGCGGCAGCCAGGGCTCCGGACGCAAGTGGGCTCTCCGCGACGTCCTCCTCGCCGGACAGATCGCGCTCTGCTGCGTCACCGTCACCGCCGCGTTCGTCTCCCTGCGCGGCCTCAGCCGGACCCTCACCACTGAGATGGGCTTTCAGCCAAAGAACGCCTCGCTCACCAAGTTCGATCTAAGCCAGGCCGCCTACACCAGCGAGTCCGCCGCTCACTTCCAGCAGCAGCTCCAGGAAAAGCTCCAGCATCTGCCCGGCGTCGAAGCCGTCGGGTACGCTAGCGGCACCCCCCTCGCAGATACGACATCGATCGCCGTCTACAAGGAAGAGACCACCGACTTCCGCACCTCGAACGAAGCCTTCGAGCCCTTCTCCTACAACATCTCCCCCGGCTACCTCGCCTCCGCCGGAACTACCCTGCTCGCCGGCCGCGACGTCCTCCCCACCGACACCGAAAAGACCCCTCCCGTCGCCATCGTCAACCGCCAGTTCGCCCGCAGCCTCTTCCACACAGACAACGCCATCGGCCGCTCCTTCAAGAACCACGCCGGCGTCTCCATCCAGATCGTTGGCATGGTCGCCGACGGAAAGTACTTCCTCACCAGCGAAGACCCGCAGGAAGCCATGTACCTCCCCATCCGCCAGCAGCCCGGCTTCAACACCTCGGTCGTCGTCCGCACACACCCTGACGCAACCGGAGCAGCCGCGGCCGACATGGCTGCAACCGTCCGCAAGATCGTCCACAATCTTGACCCAGGCATCGCCATCCGCTCTTCCGGCGCCTGGACCTCGCAGCTGGCCTTCAGCTTCTTTCCCGCTCAGGTCGCTACCGTTGCCCTCAGCCTCTTCGGAGCCTTCGGTCTCCTGCTCTCGATCGCCGGCACCTTCGGCCTCGCCTCCTACAGCGTCAGTAAGCGCATGCGCGAACTCAGCATCCGCCGAGCCCTCGGAGCCCAGGCAAAACAGATCGTCTCCGCTGCCCTCGGCCGCATGCTCCTCCTCATCGGTGCCGGATCAGCCCTCGGCTTGGCCCTCGGCCTCGCCGGCAGCGGTCTCCTCTCCCACATCGTCTACCAGGCCTCCGCGCAGGATCCCCTCGTCCTCACCGCTGTCGCGCTGACGCTCCTGCTCACCGGCATCATCTCCATCATCGCCCCCGTTCGCCGCGCCCTGCACGCCGACCCCGCAAACCTCCTCCGCGAAGAGTAGCGTTTCACCGGCGATCAGGATCCCCATATCCACGGCCCTTCAACTCAACGGAGGGCTGACTTTCCTACGCACCTGGCAATCACGCAACCGGCCCGTGGCCGCCAAAGAAATCCAGCAGACTCTGCGGCGCATCCGCCCCAAGACACACCCGAAGAATCCCCTCCGCCGCCAGAGCCTCGGCAGCGCTCCGCGGAAACATCTCTCTCTCGTACTCGAGCAGCGCACCCTCAACATCTCCCGGATTCGCCGCAAGAGCCCGCGCAAGCTCCGCCCCATCGAACATCGCCAGATTGGCCCCTTCGCCCGAAGGAATCATCAGGTGCGCCGCATCCCCAAGCAGCGTCACCCCCGCTACCCGCTCCCATCGATGCTCGACCGGCAGCGCATAGATCGGCCGAGCCACCGGGTCCGTCTCACCGTCTGTAATCAGCGCCGTCAGCGCCGGAGCCCATCCCTCGAACTCCCCGGCAACACGAGCCAGTGCATCCGCCGCGTCAGAAAAGTCGATGCCATCCACCCACTCCTTCGGCTTGGTCAACTCCACGTACGTGTGCAGGACGCCGTCGGGCTCACGGTGCGCCAGAATACCTTTCCCCGGCATCACCGCGAACATCGCCCCAGCACCGACCGCCTCCACGCTCGCCCCATGACGCCTGTCGCTGTCATACAGGTTCGTCTCGATGAAGCACGTGCCCACATACGCCGGCTTCGCCTCCGTAAGAAGCGGACGAACCTTCGACCACGCGCCGTCCGCCCCCACCAGCAGATCTGTCGTAACCGTGGACCCATCAGCAAAGGTCAACAAATGCCGTCCGCTTCCAAGCGGAGACACCTCCGTAAGCTTATGTCCCCACCGAACCGCATCGTCTGGAAGTGACTCCAGCAGAATCCGCCGAAGCTCCCCTCGCGGCACTTCAGGCCGTCCACCCGTGCCGTCATCCGGTTCATCCAGCAGGACCCTGCCGTCCTGATCGAGAACCCGCGTTGCCTGCCCACCCGGATGAATGATCGCAAGAAACTCTTCGTAGAACCCAGCCGCCTTCAACGCCACCTGCCCGTTGTTCTCGTGGATGTCGAGCATCCCACCCTGCGCGCGGGCATTCGCCGAAGCGTCCGCTTCGTACACTGTTGCCGGAATACCGTGAACATGCAGGACGCGCGCAAGCATCAGCCCGCCAAGCCCCGCTCCAATAATCGTGACTGAAGTCTTCATTGTGCCTCCTTGAGCAGCCAGCCAGCGGCTGCATGTTCAACTTCGTTCGCATCCGGCTCGCCGGCGCAAGCCCACGCAACATACCCATCGGGCCGTATCAGCGCGGCGCTCAAACCAAACCGTTCTTTCGCCCGGCCGGAGATGTACCTCATCCGTTCGCCGTACTCACGCGCGAAGGCCATCAGCGAAGCATCGCTCCCAAAATCAAGCAGGATCGCCTGCCCATCGCGCAGTAGCTCGTCCATCGTCCGACCGTCGTCGAACTCAAAGTTGGGAACGCTATGGCCAGCAAGCGGATGACCGCCACCCAGGTCATAGTGCGTAAAGACACCCCAAACCCTGCCCGCGAAATAGGTCGCCCCATCGCGCGTATCCATCAGGTCGCGAAAGATCGCGTTCAGCGCCCGGGCAGAAGGATCCGGTCTCATGATCGCAACCTGCGCTCGCGACCAATCCAGAACCCGCGCCCCAAGCGGATACCGCTCGGTGTGATAACTATCCAGCAATCCCTCTGGCGCTCTCCCGTGGATCGCAGCGGCAAGCTTCCACCCAAGGTTCATGGCATCGCCCAGCCCAAGGTTTAACCCCTGGCCTCCAAGCGGCGAATGGATATGCGCCGCGTCCCCGGCAAGGAAGACTCTTCCATTGCGGTAAGCCGTGGCTTGCCGAGCCCGGTCGGTCCAGGTCGTCACGGCATGCAGCGCCCCGATCGTAACGTCTGTCTCCGAGACCCGCCGCAGCGCGTCCTGAACCCGTTTCAGCGTCGCCGCTTCCGCTCGATGCCCCGCTCCGCCATCGAACTCCGCCATCACCACGTACCCCGGCTGCGATTGCAGATACATCCCCGTGGCTGTCAGGTTGCGCCCCGGCCTGAGCCTCTCCGGCTCGACAAGGTCAATCCGCGCGGAGTACCCCGTAAACTCCGGCTCCGTACCCGCAAAGTCGAAGCCCCCCACCTTGCGAACCACACTGCGGCTTCCATCGCACCCCACCAGCCATTTGCCCTCGAACGTTTGCTCCCCAGCCTGAACCGTCACCCCATCGGCACCCTGCTGAAAATCCCGAATGCCAGCTCCACGCACGATCGTGACACCCAGCTCTTCCGCCCGCCGGGCCAGCAGCGACTCAAGCTCCTCGATCTCGGATATCAGGCTGGCCGGCGGCGAACTCGGAAGCCGATGTGCCCACTGCGAGGTGTCGATCCTGCCCTCGAGAAGCGGAATCCCCGCGAAGTGTCCCACCTGCCGAGTTGGCCCTGTCGGAGCCGAAGTCTTGTGCGGATTCTTCACCCGTTTGTGGATCTCGAGCTTGTCCAGCAACCCGCGGCGATCCAGCGCTTCGATCGAAGGCGCCGAAAGTCCGCGCACCCCGAAAGGAAGCCGCTTCAATGGCGACTGCGGATCCGCCGCCTTTTCCAGCACGAGCACGGAACACCTTGCCAGGGCCAACTCGCAGGCAAGGAAGAGACCGGCAGGCCCCGCCCCAGCGATAAGGACGTCATGCACTACGGAGGCGTTCTGCTGATTTGAATGGAACGTCATTCCACGATCTTGGAACACCGTTCCATTCATGTCAAGATGGACCATGCCCAAAAAAGCGCGCAGCTCGCGGCGCCGGGAAGAATCGCTCTCCCGGGAGAGCATCGTCGAAGCGTCGATCGATCTCCTCGATCGCAGCGGAGAAGACGGTCTGACCTTCCGAGCGCTCTCCGAACGGCTTACGACCGGCCCCGGAGCCATCTACTGGCATATCGCCAACAAGAGCGAGTTGCTCACCGCCGCGTGCGACGCAATCGTTGCCCGCACCATCGAAGCAACGCCCTCCGGCGTTGAGACCAAAGCAAACATTCGCGATCTTGCGCTCGGCCTGTTCGACGCAATCGACGAGCATCCGTGGGTCGGCTCGGCCCTGGCGCAAGCCCCGGGAGCGATGCCCATGGTGCGCATCCTCGAACGCCTCGGCCAGCAGGTGAGCGCCCTGGGCGTCAAGGAGCAGGCTCGGTGGGAAGCGGTCGGCACACTCCTGAGCTACATCCTCGGCGTCGGCGGAAGGAACGCCGCCAACGGGCAGCTGGCCCGCGAGCGCAACCTCGACCGCTCAGACTTTCTCGAAGCCGTGGCAGCCGCATGGTCTCAGCTTGATCCCAATATCTACCCCTTCACGCGCAGCATCGCGGGACACGTCCGGGATCACGACGACCGGGTGGATTTTCTCGCCGGAATTGATCTCATCCTGCGGGGAGTCGGCTCATCCCGGAAGCGTTAAGAGCCGAGGCGCCGTGCATCTCAAAATAGATATCGTCAGAAACCGGGCAAAAATCGATGTCAAGCCCTAAAACCTCTCAAACCAATCATTCCAAAAGACTTATCAGTGTCCTTTTAGTTATGGTCACTCTCGTACAATTTAATCAGAGTCAAAAAAGGGTCGCGGAACACAGAAAGCAGACCTAAGTCCTTTGCTGACTAATATTTGCAGCTAAACTATTTGATATCTTATACTTGCGTCGGATAACCCGTCGCAGGCCCAACAAAAGAAAAGACTTACACCCAGGCTATGGGGAGGGGGGGTATACCTATGCCGGACGGTGAAGGCACACGATACACTGAAGCGGGCAGCAGGAGACGAAGTTGACAACCAGGACCGCCAAAGCCACGATCACCGAGCCACTACCAGCCGATCAGGCCACGTTCACTCACGAAGCCTTGCCGGAGAGCGAACAGAAAGACGTGGAAACCCCGCTCGAATCGCTCGCCTCCATCTGCAGCGTCCTCGCCATCGGCCTCTTCGTCATGACCTTCATCTTCCAGAACTTCGAGATTCCCTCCGCGTCCATGGTCAAGACGCTTCTCATCGGCGACCACGTCCTCGTCGACCGTATCTCTTTCGCGCCACCGTCGAAATGGGCTCCCTGGGTTCATTACCGCGATATCCAGCGCGGCGATGTCATCGTCTTCCTCAAGCCCAATCCCGAAACCCCCGACATGTTCCTCGTCAAGCGCGCCATCGGCATCCCCGGCGATCGCATCCACCTCAAGAACGGCATCGTCTACCTCAACGGAGTCGCGCAGGACGAACCGCAAGCCGCCAAGCCCGTGGACGATGGCAACTATCAACACTCCTACGATCCCTACCGCGATGACTTCCCCGCCATTCCACCCAATGGCGAAGGCGTCACCGCCCTCTGGGCCGACGAACTCCCAAGCCACATCGTCAACGGCGACCTCGTCGTCCCGCCCGGCAAGGTCTTCGCCATGGGCGACAACCGCACCGAGAGCCTCGACGGCCGCTACTGGGGATTCGTCCCAAGAGAGAACATCGTCGGTCGTCCCCTCTTCGTCTACTGGTCCTTCCAGACCCCCGCCGACCAGATCGACAAGCAGAGTGTCGGCGAGCGCGTCTCCTTCATGGCTCACATCGTCATCCACATCTTCGACCAGACCCGCTGGAAACGCACCCTCCACCTGATCAAGTAACCCGTGACACCCTGAAATTCAGAACGAACCCGGCGAAACATACCGGGTTCGTTCTATCCTGCATGGATTGCAAACGATGCCTTATTCCGCCCAACTCGACGAGAAGCAGACCGCCCCTCGCGCGCCTTTCTTCCGCCGCATCTGGATCGCGCTGGTCATTCTGATCGCGCTTCTCCTGATGGTCTTCCTTCCGCCCTACATCAATGTCAACCGCTACCAGCGTCGCATCACCCAGAGCATCTCAGCGAGCCTCGGTCGTCCCGTCCATCTCGATCACGTGACGCTGAATCTGCTCCCGATCCCAGGCTTCACCCTCGAGCGCTTCGTGGTCAGCGAAGACCCAGCCTTCGGCTACGAACCGACGATCCGCGCCGACACCGTCCACGCCACCCTTCGCGTCAGCTCCCTCTGGCGCAGGCACGTCGAGTTCTCCACCATCAGCCTCACCGATCCATCCATCAATCTCGTCCACACCTCGAACGGCAAGTGGAACCTCGACTCCATCCTCCTCCAGGCCTCCCACATCGATACGGCACCAACCGCCCAGCGCACCGCCGGACCAGCCCCAAGATTCCCCTACATCGAGGCAACAGGAGCACGTCTCAACCTCAAGCTCGACAACGTCAAGACACCGTTCTCCCTCACCGACGCTGACTTCTCCCTCTATCTCCCCAGCCCTCAGACCTGGAACGTCCGCATCACCGCCCATCCCGCCCGCACCGACCTTCCTGTCGGATACACCGGAATCCTCCATCTCGACGGAACCCTCGGACGCGCACCAACCCTCGACCAGATCCCCATCGACCTCCACGCCGAGTGGAAGTCCGCGCCTCTCGGCGAGATCAGCCGCATCGTCCTCGGCCGCGACGCCGGCCTCCGCGGCGACATGACCCTCACCGCCTCCGCCCTCGGCACCGTTGGCTCGAACGAGCTTCACACCCGCCTCCGCATCGACGACATCCATCGCCCTGACTTCGTCCCCGCCAACGCCCTCTCCGTAACGACGGAGTGTACCGCGACCGTTACCAGCGCCTTCCACTCCATCACCTCCGCCCACTGCGCCATTCCCGCCAACTCAAGCTCCGCGCCACCGCTCCTCTCCTTTTCCGGCTCCCTCGACGACATCCGTCATCCCGGCCCAACCTCCGTCTCCGCCGAGCTTCCCCCAACCCCCGCCGCCAACCTCGTTGGTCTCCTCCAGACCCTCAGCACCCGCACCCCCGAACGCCTCACCCTCGGCGGCGTCCTGAGCGGAACTGTCAGCTACAACGTCCTCGCCACCAGCGCCACCGAACTCAAGAGCAACATCCTCCTCAAGGGGGGAACGCTTGCGGCAACACCTGACGCAAAGTCATCAATCGCCATGGGCGACGCCATTCTCACCACGGAAACCGGATCCCACCCCGCAGCGCTCACTCCGTCTAGAAGGCGCTCCTCGAACCAGCCGGAACGAGCAACCCAGAGCGGCGAAGAGGGCACCTTCACCCTCCAGCCGACAACGCTCGCCCTCGGAGCCCGTGAACCCGCGATCCTGAACGGGACGATCACGCCCGAAGGCTACACCCTCCACCTCGCCGGAAGCGCCACTCCCGAGCGCCTTGCCGCCCTGAGCGTCGCAGTCCCCCAGTTAGCCAACGGATTACCCAAGCCGCTCGCAAAGACCGCAGCCGCAAGCGCCACTCCCACAGCGCCCATCCACCTGGACCTCACCACCACGAGTCTCTGGGGACATCAGCCAATCTGGGAGGAAACGGCTCCAGCTCCACAGACCCCCAGCACCCATCGCAGGCGAGCCCGCTAACTACTTCGTCTCGACAGGTTCCACGGTAATCCGCCGCGAATGCGTGCTCGTCCGCATCTCCGGAACTTCGCCATCGTTGACGAGGACCTCCTCCGGCGTCTTCTGAAAGAGGATCCTGGTCGACACATTCGACCGGCCCGGAACCCGCACTCTCTGCGTCGCCGTCAGCGCACCGGACCGCACCGTCACCGGCACATCCGCCACCGCATCCCCATCGTTTCTCACCTCGACCGCCACAAGCCAACCTTGACCCTTCGGTCCGGTCGCCCGTAGCGCGCTCGGCGTCACCTGAACGATTGACAGATCCGGCAATCCTTTATCCGCATAAACCCAGTCATCGAAAAACCACCCGAAACTCTTTCCCGTCTTCAATTCGAGAGCCTTCTCCAAACGCTTCGGATCGTCACTTCCCTTCGCGTCCTTCCGATAGCTTTGTAGCACCTGCTTCAGCTCGTCCTCACCCACCAACGTCCGCAGCATCCACCAGACCGCAGCCGCTTTGGTCCGGTAATACACCTCATCCCGAGCCTCCAGCAGGCTCTGTCCGGCAGGGAAAGCCCCTCCAGCGTCCGCCTGAGGCTCCGCGAACGCCAGCGCAACCGCTTCATGCTGCAACTCGCTCACCGCAGCATCCCGACCCGACGTCCTCTCGAGCCACATCAGGTACATCCACTGCGCCAACCCCTCCTCGATCCAAGGTTGCCGCAACGGCATCCATGCGTGGCTTAACGCCTGTGCCATCGCCGGGGCAAGCGCCTGTGGATCGGCAGCCCGCATACTCATCACCAACAGCGCCCCATCCTCGAACGCCTGGCCAGGATGATCGATGATCCGCAGCGGTTCCGCCGGTCCAGCCGCACCAAACCAATCCGCAAGCATCGGTTGCACCAGCCTCGCCGCAGCCTCGTAGCTCTTGAACGCCTCATCCTGCTCCGTCACTGCCGACAGCAGCCCACCCTCCGCAATCGTCTCCGGCTTATCCGTCACGAACAGGCTCAGCGTCCGGAACCCAAGCGTCTCCATCGGAAACTCCGCGGTCGCAATCCCCGGCGACTCCGCAACCGGCACATTCTGGTTCTCGCTATGTGCAGTCAACTGCTCCAGCCGCCCGCAAAAGTAAGCCGAGTGCGGAGCCTCGCCAACGTACTCGATCGCCAGCCGCAGCCGCCCCGTCGTCTTCTCGTTCCGATACCGAGCCCGCCCAATCGCCTGCACAAACTTCGCTCCATCCCCCAGGAACACTGGCGCAGCCGCCACCGGATACCAGAGCACTTCACCAAATCCACGCAGAGACGTCCCGTCTCGCCCGATCTCATCCCAATCAGCCTGCCGTGCCTGCTGTGCCGGAGCCCCGATCCGGTCCAGCCGCCCCGAACTCTGCCCGACGGTCCCCGAATACACCGCCGCAAGCTCATACGACGCACCCGGAGCCAGCGCCGCCGGAAGCGTCACCACCGCCTCACTTACCTTACCCGTGTGATCCGCATCCGTGTCGGTGGTGTGCTGCAGAAACGCCAGCTTTCCTTGGCCACCCGCTACCTGTCCTGAGAAACTCTCCCATCGCAGCGAAGAAGACACCGAAAGTACAAGCCGCGTCAGCGGCACGGCCCCATCATTCCGAACCGTCATCCCAACCCGAACCGCAAGCTCAGCGGACGCAGGCGTCAAATGCACATCGAAGTCATAAGCCAATACGGTCAACGCATCCCGCTCCGCATCGGTCACCTCCGGCAGAATCTTCGCATCCTCCGGAATCGCCACCTTTGACGTCCCCGCCGCAGTCGAACCGTCCCGCGAAAACAGCACTTTGCCTTTCGGCGGAGGCATAGGCTCTGGCTGCCCTTGATCCTGCCCATCGGTAGCTGCGGGAGCTGTTGGCGGTGCCGTCGCTTGTCCGAACAAACCCATCGGCAGGCAAAGCGCACCCGCCATCAACCACGTCTCAGCAACCGGAAACTTCGTCAAGAACCCAACCCTTTCAACTTCTTCGGAGCAGCCGGAGCCTTCACCACCGGAGCCTGCCTCCTCTGCCGCACGGCCTCGTACATCACCACCGCACCCGCAACCGACACATTGAGAGACGAAACCATACCCGCCATCGGTATCCGCAACAGGTGATCGCACGTCTTCTTCACCAGGTCGTGAAGCCCCGCGCCCTCGCGCCCAAGCACAAGAACGCAGTCCGTCTTGAAATCGAAGTCCATGTAATCTGGCGTCCCCCGTTCATCAAGCCCGATCACCCACACATTGTTCTTCTTCATCACCTCGAGCGCCCGAACAAGATTCGTCACCCGCGCGATCCGGATATGCTCCGAAGCCCCCGCCGACGTCTTCGCTACGGTACCCGTAATCGGAGCCGACCGCCGCTCCGGCAGGATCACGCCATCCACCCCGATCGCATCCGCCGTCCGCAGCAGCGCCCCGAGGTTATGCGGATCCTCGATCCCATCGCACGCCAGGTAGAACCGCTTTCGGTCCTCCTGCTCCGCTCCTTTCGACCGCTTCAAAAGATCCTCGACCGAAAGAAACGCCCGTTCCTTTACGACAGCCAGTACACCCTGGTGCTGATCCGTCTTCGCCAACCTGGTCATCTGCTCGCGGGATTCCATCGTCACCGAGACACCCGAAGCCCGGCATAGTGCGATCAACTTCTCCAGCCGCTCGTCCCGCCGCTCCCGCGACACAATCACCGACTCCAGCGCCCGTGCACCCGACCGAATCGCCTCCTCCACGGGATGCACACCATAAAGAACTTCCATCCAATCAGTTTACCGCCGCTCGAACCGACGAATTGCCGCAGTCCAGACAACCTTCAGCTATTCTTAACAGTGATTCGAGACTTTTTCCGAAGGGGGGTCGTCGAATGAGTGTGCTCGCTTCTTCCATGACCTTGACCGCGGCGCAGCTCGCCACCCATGTTGCGAACAACCAGCGCGAAAACGCTGCGATCGCGCGCGGCCTGAAGAAGCAGGATCCCGAGCTCCTCGATCACCTCATTGAGCTCTATCAGCACCGCCTGCTCCGCTACCTCATCTTCCTGACCGGTCGTCGCGAAGTCGCCGAAGACCTCTTCCAGGAGACGTGGATGCGCGTTCTCATTCGCGGGGGCCAATACGACGGCCGTGCCCGCTTCGATACCTGGCTCTTCACGATCGCCCGCAATCTCGTCATCGACCTCTCCCGCAAGCGCACCATGTCCTCGCTCGATGAGATGAGCGAAGGCGGAGACGATGAACGCCCCTTCGAGATCGTCATGGAAGGCCCTTCGCCGCTTGAGCAGTTCCAGGCCCGCGAGAACGCTGCCGAACTCTCCGAGGTCCTTCTTCTCCTAGAACCCAACTATCGCGAGGTCCTCGTCCTTCGCTTCCACGAAGAGCTCTCGCTCGAAGAGATCGCCGGCGTCACGCGCGCGCCGCTCTCTACCGTCAAGTCCCGCCTTTACCGCGGACTGGCAGCCCTCAAGCCCGAGATGGAGCGTATCCGCACGCTCCGGCCCGCACGGGAGGGCGCACGATGATTCCAGTTCCAACCAAGCCGGACGCCTTCTCCCCGGCTTCTGACCCGACCAACCGCGCCTCTGTGGTCAATCGAACCCATCGCGTCGTCCGCGAACGCGCCCGCAACCTTCAGGCTCAGCGCAGCCGAAACCGCGCCCTTTTCGCTCCGCTCGTCATCGCGTCCTCGCTGGTGATCATCCTCATCTCCACTTTTTGGATCATGTTCGACGAGTATGAGCTCTCACCCACCGATGTCCGATTCCACTTGCCTCTTCTCCTGATCTGGTTCCTGCCCGTAACCGGAGCCCTCTTGATCGTGGCCCTCGTGCGCCGCATTCGCTCCCGTTCCGCCGGAGGGGAGACACGATGACCATGCCTTGGAACAAGAATCCTGAATCTTCGATGGAGCCAAGCGGAGGCGATAGTGAACTCGCTCTCATCCCACGCTGGTCGGTCTTCCTTGCAATCGTCGTCTTCATCGCCACGCAGTACCTCTTCCACGAGGTCATGCCGCACAGCCGCCATGAAATGCTGCCCATGCGCCTCATCATGGGTTACTCCTCGGGAACTGCTTTCGCCAGCTACGTCCTTCTCGTTGGATACGTCAGCCGCGACGTCAAGCGCCGCCGTATGTCGGCCGGCCTGTGGATGCTGCTGGTGATCCTGATGCCCGGCGGCATCGGCGCGGTCGTCTACTTTCTCCTGCGCCAGCCCGTACTATCGCGCTGCCCGAACTGCACCACCGAGCTCGCTGCCGACTACCACTTCTGCCCTCAGTGCCAGTTCCAGATGTCCCCCGCCTGTGGCAAATGCTTCCGCAGCGTGCAGATCACCGACGTCTTCTGTGTACAGTGCGGTCACGATCTCGCCGAAGATCACGTCCCCGCAAGGCTACGCGCGTATCGTGACTAGTCCCGCCAAACCTCCGCTGCGCGTGATCCTCATCGACGACGAACCGCTCGCCCGCCAGGAACTCGTCTACCTGCTCGAGTCTACCGACGGCATCGAGATCATCGCCCAAGGAAGCAACGGTATTGAAGCGGTCGACATCATCCGCATCCATAAACCGGATCTCGTCTTCCTTGACGTCCAGATGCCCGGGCTCGACGGCTTCGCTGTCCTCAAGAAGCTCCTCGACAGCAAGTCTCCCATGCCCCAGGTTGTCTTCGCCACCGCGTACGATCAGTACGCGGTTCGCGCCTTCGAGGTCAACGCAGTCGACTATCTACTGAAGCCCTTCGACAGAGGCCGCGTCGTTCAGACCATCGAGAAGGCCCGCGCCCGCATCGCCGCCTCATCCCCGTCAACTCCTGCCGAAGCGCCACCCGCAAACTCCATCGACGTGCAGGCCGGTGCGAAACTCGACGCACTCCTTCGCCTTGTCGAAGAGCAGACCCACGCCCAGACGCACCGCGCCCCAAACAGTAAGGTGATCGTCCGAGCCCAGAGCCGCCTTCTTCTTGTGGATCAACGTGAGATCTGCTTCGCCTCAATCGAGGACGGCGCCATCAGCGTCGTCACCTCAAGTGTCGAGGGCCAGTCTAACTGCCGCACCCTCGAAGAACTCATGGACCAGCTAGACCCCGAGACCTTCTGGCGAGCCCACCGCTCGTTCGTAGTCAATATCCAGCACATCCGCGAAGTCGTGCCCTGGTTCAAGTCCACCTACCAGCTCCGAATGGACGATCCCCGAAAAACCGAGATTCCCGTAAGCCGCGCGCAGACTAAGCGCCTCCGTGACCTCTTCAACCTCTAGCCTGTGCCTTAGCGCCGATGGTGCCGGTGATACTGGTTGAAGTCCAGGTGGTACACCACGCCGACGCTTAGAGGCGTCGAGTACACGACACCGCCTGGATACACGGGCGTCTTCCACCGCTCGTACTGAGCATCCGCCTTCAAATCAAAGTGACGGCTCACCTTGTAATCCAACCCTCCGCCGCCAGCGTAGACGTTCGTCGTCGTTTGCTTATAAAGGAAGCCGCTCCCGTCCGGCAGATCGACGATGATCCCCCCGTTGAGATATTCGAACTGACCCCGGCCATAGAAACCATCGATATACGGATGGAAGCGGCCAAATGCACGGCTCACTTTCGGCCCGATGAGCGCGCTCTTCTGCCCATCTACATCCCCTTTGCTGATCGGGATATTTCCGCGCAGCTCGATCGACGGATCGAAGTGATGGTACCTCGGAAAGGTGAGGTCGATGCCCGCCGTGATGCCAGCGTTGCGCCCGTCATACAGTCCTGTATAGGTCCCGGTTCCCGCTCCAAACACCGAAAGCTCGAGTCTCTGGCTTGCAGTCGGCACACCTTGCGCCTTCGCCGGCTCACACCACATGGTGAGTGCCGCAACCAGAACAAGAGCCCCCGCAAAAATTCGCTTCGTCATTTAAGTCCCTTCCCTCAGCCAACGGAGTCCCGCGTCGTTTCTCAACTCCGGAAGCCTATTCCACGGTAACCGATTTCGCCAGATTCCTCGGCTGATCGACATCGCATCCACGCCGCACCGCGATGTGGTACGCCAGCAACTGCAACGGCACAACCTCGAGAATCGGGAGCAGAAGCTCTGGAGCCTGCGGAATCTGGATCGTGTGTTCCACAAGCTGCTTGATCTCCTCATCGCCTTCGATCGCAATCGCGATCACTCTTCCCGAACGTGCCGTGACCTCCTGGATATTTGAGAGCGTCTTCTCGTACTTCAATACCGACGACGGGTCGTGCGGATCCTTCGTTGCGATACACACCACCGGAAGCGTCTCATCGATGAGCGCGTTCGGCCCGTGCTTCATCTCGCCCGCCGGATACCCCTCGGCGTGGATATAGCTGATCTCCTTCAGCTTCAGAGCACCTTCAAGCGCAATCGGGTAGTGAATCCCGCGCCCAAGGAACAAGAAGTCCGATGAAGTCGAAAATATCTTTGCCAAGCTGTGGCACTGGTCATCCACGGCTCGTAGAATTTCCTCCACCTTCCCCGGAACCTTTGAAAGCTCATCCACGAGCTCCATCGACTGCTCTGCGGTAATCGTCCCTCGCACTTGCGCCAGGTAAAGCGCGAACAGAAACAGCGCCGTCAACTGGGCCGTGAACGCCTTGGTCGACGCCACTCCTATTTCCGGCCCGGCGTTCGTCGTGATCGTTCCCTGCGCCTCGCGCGTCACTGCTGCGCCAACAACGTTGCAGATCGCCAGCGTCTTCGAGCCCTTCGCAATCAGCTCCCTCTGCGCCGCAATCGTATCTGCCGTCTCGCCCGACTGCGTTATCAGCAGACCAAGCGCATGCGGATCGGCAATAGGATCCCGGTAGCGGTACTCGCTCGCATAGTCCACATCCACCGGCAGCCTCGCCAGCCGCTCGATCATGAACTTGCCCGCAAGCCCCGCGTGCCAGCTCGTTCCGCACGCCGCGATCGTAATCTGCGACGCCTCGCGGAACTCCTTCTCGGACACCTGCATCTCCGCCAGGAAGACCTTGCCCGTCTCAAGCGAAACCCGCCCGAGCGTCGTATCCCGGATCGCCCGAGGCTGTTCGTTGATCTCCTTCAACATGAAGTGCTTGTATCCAGCCTTTTCAGCCTGGATCGGATCCCACGCAATCCGCACTACCTTCAAGGGCAGAGCCCCGCCCTCAAAGTCCGAGATCGTCACGCCGCTCTTCGTCAGAACCGCCACTTCGCCGTCTTGCAGAAAGTGAATGTTCCGCGTGTGGTGCAGAATCCCCGGAACGTCCGAAGCCAGGAAAAACTCCCCTTCGCCAATTCCGATCACCGCCGGCGGACCCATCCGCGCCGCCACTAGCTTATCCGGCTCATGCGCCGAGAGTACGCCGATCGCGAACGCCCCCGTCACCCGCTTAACCGCCCGCCGTACTGCCTCTTCAAGCGAAAGGCTCGGCTTCGTCGAGTCGCCAAGCACCGCAATCGACTCGTTCGCTTCTTCGGTCGCCTCATGCGCATGCGGCATCAAACTCGCCAACTCCAGCTCGTCCTGGATCAGGTGAGCAATGATCTCCGTATCCGTCTCCGAGACGAACTTGTGGCCCTTCGTAATGAGTGCCGACTTCAGCGACAAATAGTTCTCGACAATCCCGTTATGGACCACTACCAGCGTTCCGGTTCCATCCCGGTGCGGGTGCGCATTCTCTTCCGTTGGACGTCCATGGGTCGCCCACCGCGTATGCCCGATCCCGAAGGTCCCCTCGATCGGCCGCTCCGCGATCACCGCCTCCAGGTTTTTCAATTTACCCGGAGCCCTTCGCAGCACGAGCGACGATCCATTCTCCTGCACCGGCCCACCGGCCACCGCGATTCCTGCGGAGTCGTATCCGCGATACTCCAGCCTGCGCAAGCCTTCAATGATGATGGGGACGGGGGGCTTCGATCCGATGTAACCGACGATTCCGCACATGCTCCGATTGTAGATGCCAACCGCGCGCCGAAATTTGCTGCCTTCTGCAACTTAGGTAGAACGAATTAGCGCCTTTCCACTCCGGAACGCATCTCTTTCACCTTAAGAACAATGAAGTACTCGTAGATCGATTGCAGTGTCGCATACGTAAGCCCAGCCCACCCATCCAGAAAGCTACGCCGCACTCCGACCATGTAGAGCCACTTGACCAGCGGCCGCCCCGGCATCCTGTAGAACAACGCCTTCTGGTGCAGCCTCCGCGTATGAAAGTCCGGATCCCGCAGCGCCGTCCGCCAGGAAGGATTCTGCAAACCCTCCTGCCGCACGATCAACTCAGCCTCCATCGTCGAATACACATTGTGCTTCGCGATCCAATGCGCTATCCCCTTCGAAAAGGGAAAGTGATCGAGCGGCTCGCGCAGTTCCGCCACCGCCCCACTGACCTCGATGACCTCATTCACCGCCCTCGTGTACCTCGACCGCTCTGGCCTCACCAGCCGTATATAGAACGGCGATATCTGCGCATGCTTCAGCCACGTCCCAAACAGGAAATCCCGTCGCCGCACTCGAAACCCACCCACCCCATCCGCCACGCCAGCCACCGCCGACCGCATCTCCGCACACAGCGCCGAAGTAGGCCGCTCATCCGCATCCAGAATCAGCACCCAAGGATACGCAAACCCCACCACCAGCGAAGCATTCCGATGCTCAGCATAGTCATCGAACACCCGCTGATGGACTCGCGCGCCAGCCGCCTGAGCAATCGCAACGGTCCCGTCCGTCGAGAACGAATCGAACACATGCACATCGTCCGACCAGCTTACCGACGCAAGACATCCCGGCAGATCAAGCTGCTCATTGCGCGTAAGGATCAAGACCGAGATCATGTTCTCGCTATCCTAGCGCGTGCCCCTCCGCTATCCCCACCGCCGAAATGCGAGCACCGCGTTCAACCCACCGAAGGCCAGTGAGTTCGAAAGCGCCACGTCACCCTTCAACTCCCTCGGTTCGCCCATCACCAGGTCCAGCCCGAGCGCCTCATCCGGAGCCGTCAACCCCACCGTCACCGGCATCTTTCTTTCGCGTAGCGCAAGCATCGCGGCCATTGCCTCGATAGCCCCTGTCGCTCCCATCGAGTGCCCATGATGCCCCTTCGTCGAGCTCACCGGAACTCCACGCTCCCCAAACACTCTCCTAATCGCCTCTGCTTCCACTGAATCATTCGCCTGAGTCGCGGTCCCGTGGGCATTAACGTATCCAACCTCGGCCGCAGCGACCCCACCATCCGCAAGCGCACGTGTCATCGCCGCGGCAGCCCCAGCCGGGTCCGGCTGCGTGATGTGGCTCGCATCCGACGACATCCCGAACCCCACAACCTCTCCAAGAATCTCCGCACCACGCGCCTGGGCCGCCTCGAGAGTCTCGAGGCAGAGCATCGCCGCGCCCTCGCCAAGTGTCATCCCGTCCCGATCCTTCGAGAACGGCCTGCACTCCGTTGGCGACACCACCCTCATCGAATCCCACGCACGCAGAAACCCCCAAGTCAGCGGAGCATCGTGCCCACCTGTGATCGCCGCGTCCACCATCCCAGCGCGTACCATCTGGAATGCCATTCCGATCGCATGCGTCGAGGACGCACACGCCGTCGAAATATTCAGCACTGGCCCAGTCACTCCATGCGCGATCGCCACCTGGCTCGCACCCGCCGACGCCATCGACCGAATCACGGTCAACGGATGCACTCGCGCCCCGGTCGTATAAAGCCTTCCCGTTTCTGGCTCTTCCGCCGATCTTCCCCCGGTCGAGCACCCAAGTAGAACACTCATCCGGTCCCCGCCGTATACCCCGGCTATCGCGCTCTGCCGCACCGCCTGGGCCGTCGCCACCAGCACCATCTGCGACGACCGTTCCGTCGCCGTTACCTGGGCGTGCGCCAGGTGCGCGGCGGCGTTGAACCCCACCACCTGTCCCGTCTTGCGAAATCGTAGCCCAGCGGCCTTACCCTCAGGCAGGTCCATAAACACATGCTCCGCGATCCCCGACCGCCCCGCAAACAAGCCCTCGCGAAACTCCTCGACCGAATTCCCGATCGGCGTCACACATCCCATTCCCGTCACCACGACCCGCCGCATCAACCCTCACGTGCCAGAATCAATCCCCGCACCCCCTCAACCATATCGCCCACTGTTCGAATCGTACCAATCGCCGCGTCCGGAATCTCGATCCCGAACGCCTCCTCCACTTCGAACGAAAGATTGATCTTATCCAAAGAGTCGATCGCGAGCGACTCGAACGTTGTCGAGGCGACAATCGTCTCCGGCGCCATCTTCTTCGACGACGCAATCAGTCCGATCAATTGCCCTTCCAGATCCTGGGGAACCTGCACAGACCCTCCGACGCACACTACCAGTCTATGCGCCTAGGCCGTCAGCGGTCCCGCCAGGCGGCCACCACCCACATGCACCCCGAGCAGTCCGCGAAATACCCACGGACAATTCGACAACCCCGCCATGGCCCCATGTCTTACCACCGCCGAACGATCCATCCAGAGCAGCGCCTCTGACATCACCCGCGCCGTGCGCATCACCCGCCGATGCGCCTCTTCGTACCTTTCCAGCCTTCCCGCCAGCACTGCCTCGACAAGGGATTCCGCCTGCCGGAACGCGAGATTCAGCCCCTCTCCCGTAATCGCATCCACCGACCCCGACGCATCTCCCACCAGCGCAACCCTCCCCGACGTCACGCGTCCCAGCTTCCGCGTCACCGTCAACCCGCCCTTCGCTTTGCTCGTCGCCTCGGCCCCCTCCAGCCTCTCCCGCAACTCCGGGAAACAAGCCAAGGCTTCCGCCACGCCTTGCAGCCGCCGTGTCGCAAGAAACGCCACCCCAACTTCCCTCTCCGCTACCGGTGTCACATACGCCTGAACCCCATCCCCCCAATACACTTCCACGAATTCCGACCACGGAGTCACCGTGAAATGCTGCCTCAGCCCCACTCGCCGCGTCGTCGCCGGATGATCGAGCCCCGCCGCCTCCCGTACCCGCGACTGCCCTCCATCCGCCCCGATCACAAACCGCGCCTCGATCTCATCGAGTCCACGGAAGGCCGTCCCCCACTCCACCCGAACCCCGATCTGCGACGCCCGCTGGATCAAGGCTCCATGCAACTCGGTCCGCCTCACCCCGAGCCCCAGGCCCACCGGAAACCGCGCCTGGGCTACCCTCTCCTCTTCATGAAACCGAATCCCCGCAAATTGGCGTCCAGCCACCCTGACTCCAAGCCGCCTCAACGCCTCCACCGCATCCGGCAGCAACCCCTCCCCGCACGCCTTATCCACCGGCCCACCTGGCGCTACATCAACCACCCGTACCTTCAACCCACGTAACGCCCCGGCGATCGCACACGCCAGCCCCGCCGGCCCACCACCCACCACGAACATGTCTACGCCACGCGTTCCCGACATTGAGGCCCCACTTCTTAAACTCAGCCTAGCTCTGCCGAATCATCTCTCCCCGCAATCTCCATGCCGCGGCAAGCGTCTCTACATCATTTCTCCATCGCGGCAACATCAGGCTCATTGCCAGTCCCTCGCAGTTCGTCACGACTCCCACAAGAAGCGACACCCAGATCATCTCTCGCGGGCCGCCAAAACTCAGCACGCCGATCACGCCCACTCCCATCACCAGGCCCCAGGCCTTCGCGAGGTAGGAGTGATAGCTCGCGCCTTTTCCAAACTTCCAGAAGTCGAACGCGTATCGCGTCACTTCCAACGTCCCGAGCGTCGCAAGCAGATGCCAATTTCCTCGCAACACCTGCGGTTCCCGCACCCAGAGCGCTGCCGCCACCCCGAGATAAAAGATCGTGTCCGCCACCGAGTCGGCCAACCGGATCGCGGGGGTATCGCATCCCCATCGCCGCGCCAGCACACCATCATAGATATCATCCACTAGCGCCAACAAGACGATGACTCCAAGCCACTTTCCATCCCATCCACGCTTTGCGCCAAGCACAATCACCGGACAAAGAATCACCCTCAGCCATACCATCGCCCACGGAATCCACGTCACCGTCCCACCCCCGGCGTCCAGGTCTGTCCTTCAATCGCGTACGCCGGATCCGTCGCCTGTCGCAACTCCGGAAACTCCCCTCGAAACTCGGTCATCACGAGGCACGAAACCAGCGCGTCGAAGGCATCTTCACTCTCCCGCGCCGCCGCGATCACAGCCCGCGAAAGCCCGACAAAGGCCGCCGACTCCTTCTTCTTGCGCGCCAGGTAAGCCGTCCGCGCCTCCTCCGAGCTCTTATTCACCGGCCCTGTCATCAGCCTCGAGTACATCTCCACCACCATCGGGAATGAGGGCACATCGAACGGCCACACCGAGAAGCCCGCCTCTCGCAGTTTCAGCAAATACGGCATCCCCCGCAGCGATCCCGTCCCTACGCTCCCCGACCCGCCAATCTGAAACGGTGATTTGGGCGCAATTCCTACCACCCGCGCCGCCTTGGCCGGCTCCGCGATCTGCGCCACCACCTTGACCTCCATGTCGGTTCGCCGCATCATCCGGTGCATGAGGGGACCGCAGAACTCCTCGGGCTTCTTCCGCGGCTTGCCCCAGAAGCGGATATCCTCGCATTCCCGCGCCAGCCACTTCTCTCCCTGCCCGCTCGCCACGCTGCGCCAGAACCCCTCCGCCGAAGCCACGCCGTGCTCCTTCAGGAACCATGCGGGATAGCTGAAGATGAAGTCGAACCCAACCACCATTCGCGGCGTCTGCCGTGCCATCTCGACCAGCCAGCCGGACAGCTCGTCCCGCGTCCGGCCGCCCTCGAGCGTCACCGTTCCACCCATCGTCCTGCCCTTTGGTGACGCCGTCCACACTCCGGCCCAGATCTTCTTTCTCTGCCCTGGCCCTTTATCTCCTGACCAGTCCACCGCGACAACCCTATCCATCCCAGCCTCGATGCTCATTCCTGGAACTTCTCATACCCTGGCGGCGTATCACAATGCAGGAGCCAAACCACGCAATGCTCAAGCTTCTTCTCTTTTGCCTTCTTCTCGTCGTCTGCTGGCCGCTCGCTCTTCTCGCCGTCGTCCTCTACCCGCTGATCTGGCTCATCCTTCTGCCCTTTCGCCTGCTCGGCATCGTGGTCGGAGGCGTCTTCCACCTCATCGAGGCGATCTTCCTGTTCCCTCTCCTGATCCTGCGGCCACGCCGCTCGCGAGAGCAGTACCCGCCGCGCATAGGCTACGGGCGTCAGTACTAAAAGTCCGGCAGATCGTCCTTTTCGGCGTACGAGTCTGAATCGCCGCCACCCTCTCCCGGAATCATCTCGTCGGGAATCTCCCAGGTCCGCAGAAGCTTGAAGATCGCTCCGGATGAGTACCCTGCGCGGATCAGCCGGTTCATTACCCGCACCGTCTCCTTCTGATCCTTTGGCTTCTGCATCCTCTTCCGGGCGCAATACTGGCGCGCCAGAGCAACTTCGTCGGCGTCGCCGTAGGCGGCTTCCAGCGCCGTCTCGACAAGCTCTTTGCCCACGCCCTTCATCGCCAGATCCTGCTGGACGCGCCGCCGCCCGAAGCTCTGATTCTCCTTCCGCATGCGCGTGTAGTCCGCCGCGAACCGCGTATCGGAGAGGTACTTGAGCTCGACAAGACGCGCCACCACGGCGTCCATCGCCCTCTGTCCTGCGTCACCGTCCTCGGCGCGCGCCTTCATCAGGCGACGCAGATCCCTCTCCGTTCGCATCTTCCGCGCGAGCGTTCCTACGGCGTACTCAAAGAGTCCCGCCTCGCCTACCGGTTCCCGCTTTTTAGCGCGTGCAAATGCCACAGATCCTCCAACCGTTCCGTACCTTGAAGCCTCAAGCCTGTTGCTTTTGCCCGCCCTACCCCCCTCCCCATTGCCCGGGCGGAAGTCTTTTGCTTTCAATGATCTACGGGTAACATGTCCCTCTAAGTGTATGCAAACAAAGAACTTGCGTGCAAATATTAGCAAAGAAAGAACTTAGGGCACGGTGAACAACACTCACCATGCAAACTGAGCTGTTTTCGGTTACTGCTTTAATTGTAGAGAATCGACCGTAACTAACAGGACAGGTTCATCTTGCTCATTGCGAAGGGGTTACGCTGTTCGGGGGCTTGACAAGCGAAAATGCCCGCAAAATCGTGGGTCTTTCGGGAGATTTATTTTCGGTGCGGTTTGTTGAGGATCCCAACCGCTCCGCTAGTTCGTCATTTTCCCGCATACGGGCCAGACCTGGTCCACCGATCACACCAGTCGCTTACGGTCGCGTTCCAAAGTTGAGAGTTCTGCGGCTTCTGGACCCAATGGCCTTCGTCCGGGAAATAGAGCATCTTCGAAGGCACGCCAAGCCGCTGCAGGGCCGTAAAGAGCTGGTACCCCTCCGACACATCCAGCCTGTAATCAAGCTGAGAGTGAATGACAAGCGTGGGCGTCTTCGCATCCTGGATGTGCAGCATCGGCGACCACTTCCGGAAGGGATCCTCCGCTGCCGGTCCCGCCGCGTACTTCCAGGGCTGCGCCTGCTTGCCCGAGGCAAGATCGCCCGCCCGCCGGAACTCCCACTCGTTGAACCAAAGCTCCTCGGTATCCCCGTACGCCGACGCGGGGTTATACATCCCGTCATGGGTCACGATGCACTTGAACCGGTCCGTATGGGTGAGCACCCAATTCGCCATGTACCCGCCATAGCTCGCTCCAAGCGCGCACTCCCGCGTCTTGTCGATGAACGGAAACTTCGACTCCGCTGCGTCGAGCCCCTTCATCAGGTCGACATAGGCCCGACCGCCCCAGTCCCCGCTTACCTCATCGATAAACTTCTGCCCGTACCCCGTCGACCCACGTGGATTGACCATCACGACGACGTACCCGCTGGCCGCCATCAACTCCGGATTCCAGCGGTAGCTCCATGCGTCTCCCCAGGCTCCCTGCGGGCCACCGTGAATCAGGAACTTCACCGGATACTTCTTCTTAGGGTCGAAGCCCGGAGGCCGCACGACGAATCCTTCGACCTTTGCGTTCTCCGCCCCCGTGAACTGGTACTCCTCCATTTTTGGTAACTCAAGCTGCCCAAGGACCGAGTCGTTGAGATGGGTGAGGCGGCGTTCCTCGAAGAGGACCTCTCGGACGGAGGAACCGCTGCCGTCGAATGCTTTGCGAGCGAGGTGATTCCCGGTGTCATCCCGTTCTTCACGATCGTCAACCTTCAACACGACAACCTCACTCGGTGCTCGAGCGGACATCATCGTCGCAATCAGAGAGTGGCCGTCCGAATTCATCGCCAGTCCTCCGTACTCCGCACCCTGGGAGAGACTTAGATCGCGGGCAAGATCGGCGTCTCTCGATTCGTCTCCTCGCACGCCCTTTGTCCGCAAGGTCAGCGTTTTGTCTGATACGGAATACTGATACACCTGCTCGGTTCCGGACTGTGCCGAGGCAAAGTAGACAGACCGCGAATCCGGGGCCCAGACAAACTCATCGACCCATCGATCGAACTGAGGCATTAGCTCCTTCGTCGAGCCACCCTTCCGATCCATTACCATCAACCGAAAGCGGTCGGACTCAAACCCGGCCCGAGCCTGCGACCGGAACGCCAGCCACTTCCCATCGGGCGAATAAGCCGGCCCATCATCCGATCCCGGCGAGGTCGAAATCTTCTCCGCCTTCGCACCCTTTTCATCCAGACGCAGCGTGAACACGTCGTTGTTCGTCGAAGCTGCCTTCACCTCGTCGAGATTCGTGACATAGGCGATCTCGCTCGAGTCGGGAGCCCATGCATACCCAAGCGGCCCGCCAAGCGAGAAGGTCGGCGTCTCCGCATCGCCCACCGCACTCTTCGGCGTCAGATCCCGCACATCCGTCCCGAGCGCGGCCGATACCACGAAGACATGGCTCCGCTTCTCCCCCGTGAACGCTGTCCAGTGCCGGTAGAGCAGATGGTCGAACACCATCGCCTTCACCTGCTCTTCGCTGCGTCCTCGTCCTTGGCATGGTTGCAGCCGTCTTCCTCCGTCCATGTCGGCTTATCCGAGCACTCCGGGTACACGCTCGAGACGAACAGCAGCCTCTTCGAATCCGGCGACCAGACCGCCCCATCCGCTTCGGTCGAAACCGACGTCAGTTGTTTCGCCGTCGCCGCCTTGCCAGCCGCTTCATCCCAGGTGGAAAGCCAGATCTGTCCATCATTCGTATACGAGACCCACCTCCCGTTCGGAGAAAACCGCCCGTTCGATGCCCCTGCAGGCAGCCCAAGGTCCCGCTCCGCCCCACCCGTCACTGGAACCACCCAAAGCCTGTTCGTCTTCGTATTCGCCGCAAGCGAAACATCGACGACGGAAAACATCACCCACTTCCCGCTCGCCGAGACCTGCGGATCCCCCACCCGCTTCATCGCCATCAGGTCATCAAACGTCATCGGACGCTTCTGCGCCCCACCCACCCCACCCAACATCAACAACCCAACCACACCCGCAAGCCAGCCGGCACGAACTCTCATCGCGCCAGTCTACGCCGAAATCGCCTGATTCCGAGGCTCCCCCGAACCCTATCCCTCGACCAGAACTCCCATCTCGCTCTTCTCCATCACCGTCCGCTGCAGCGGCAACTCCACCACCACCGCCGCCCCATGCGGATGCAGATTATACGCCGAAATCTCTCCGCCATGCTCCCGCACGATCCCATAGCAAAGCGACAATCCAAGCCCCGCACCTTCCCCCGGTTGCCGCGTCGTATAGAACGGCTCAAACACCCGCGCCGGCTCCCGGAACCCCGGCCCCGAATCGCTCACGATCAGCCTCATCATCTTCTGGTCATGCGTCACCGTCACCCGGATCACCGGATTCCGGTCGCCCTCATCCGCCCCGCGCGGCAGACCCGGCACCTGCGAACGTCCCGCAGCGCTCCGCCTGTCCTGCCCCGCCGCGATCGCCTGCGCCGCGTTGTTCAGCAGGTGTTCGACCACCTGCCGCAGCCGCCCACCATCTCCCCGCACCTCGGGAAGATCTTCGCTTGTCTGCAGAATCAGGCTCACCCCCCGGTTCCGCAGCTTGTCCACACACGCATCGGCAATCTCTCCCAGCAGGCACGCAACATCCACCGGCTCAATCACCTTCGCCACCGGACGCCAGAAGTGCTGCAGGTTCTGCACCGTATCCCGCATCCGCAGAGCCTCCTGCATGATCGTCCGCGCATCCTCTCGCACCCGCTGATCGCTTGCCGTCTCCGAAATTAACTCCGCGAACCCAAGCACCGCCGTCAGAGGATTGTTCAGTTCGTGCGCCACCCCGCTCGCAAGCTGTCCGAGCCCGGCCAGCTTCTCCGCCCGCATGAGCCGCTCGATCAGGGAAGCATTTTCAATCGTCCTCGCCAGCTTCAGCGCCAGCGCGGACAGTGCCGGAAGCGAATCCTGCACCTCGGCCGGCCACGGCTGCATCCCATCCCCGCACACCACCAGAGCCCCAACCACAGCGCCCGACTGCGCCCGCAGCATTGTCACAATGGCCCGGCGCGAGCTCTTCGCGTACTCAGCCTCTTCGTTCCGCTCCTCACGCCCAAGCACGATCTCGAAGATCATCTCCGATTTCATCGCGGCCTCGGCCTTCCCAACCGGTCCCGACCTCCCGAGTCCCCGATCCTCCCGTATTGCTCGCGCACCCCACTCCTTGAGCGCCAGCACCGTCAGATCGTCGAGCCCCGCGCTCGCCGACACCGCCAGCTTGCCTTCCGCGTCCCGGATCAGCATCGCCACTCGCCGGAATGAGCTCGTCTCCACGACGGCCCGGCAAACGCGCTTCGCCAGCGGCTTCACGTCCTCGCCCGGCCCAAGCGACTCATCGAGCCGCGCATACCCCTGCAGCTCTTCGCGCAGAAGCCTCTCGCGCTGCCGCGTAATCTCGTGGTCCTGCGTTCGGCTCCAAAGCACCCATAGCGTGATCAGGAGCCCGACGATCGCTCCTACGCAAATCCCATGCATGCTCACTGCCCAATGAAATCCAGAAATCAATCCGTGCATCAATACCCACCCGCTAGGCCGGTCTCGTTCGTTCCTATCCGCCGGCCGTCGCTCTCCGTCTTTCCATCATTCGCGTCTAAACTTGTGCAGGACCGTCTGTGAGAAGGGAGAGCCTGCACCACGTCTCCCCACGCAGCTTCCGCTCGAAACAAGTTACGGGCATCCTGCCCCGCGCCACAGCGCCTTTTCGGAGACACTTCCGCCGATGACGAAGCAGTATCTACTCCGCCCAATCTTCCTGGTCCTTGCTCTTATCCCCTTATCGGCAAACGCTGCCACTTTTTTCAGCCCGGAACCCTCGGCGAGCTCTACGTCTTCCGTGGTAACCGGAGCCGCGTTCGCCTTCGGCCAGGATGGCTTCGGCGCTCTCGATGTTTCGCCGCTCCCCAACGGCCTTAGCCCCGAGCAGGTCATCGAGAAATTCGCCGCACGCGAAACCGTCTTCGACAAGGCCCGCTCCAACTACCTCTTCCGCCAGACCGTCAAGGTGCAGACCCTCGCCGAGGACTCCAACAAGGTCGACGGCGAGTACCAGCAGGTCACCGACATCAGCATCTCCCCCGAGGGCCGCCGCGAGGAGCACGTCGTCTTCGCCCCCCAGAACACCCTTGAGCGCGTCATGATGTCCCCCGCCGACTTCCAGGACATCGAACACCGCCTCCCCTTCGTCCTCACCACCGCTGACCTTCCCCAATACAACATCACCTACCTGGGCCGGCAAAAGGTCGACGAGCTCGACACCTACGTCTTCGAGTCCAAGCCCAAGGTCCTCGAAAAGGGCAAGCGCTACTTCCAGGGCAAGGTCTGGGTCGACCAGCAGGACTTCCAGATCGTCCTCGTCAATGGCAAGAACGTCCCCGATGACGTCCGCCGCGGCCACGAAGACCTATCCCCGCCCTTCACGACCTACTACGAGCAGATCGATGGCCAGTATTGGTTCCCCACCTACACCAAGGCCGAAGGCACGCTCCATTTCGCAGCGCAGAACGGGGCTCTCTCGCAGGACGTCCACATGCGCAACATCGTCCGCTACACCGACTACAAGCGCTTCCGCGGCTCCGCCCGCATCATCTCCACCGGGGACGTCAAGAGCGACACACCTGAGACTCCAGCTACGCCACCTCCACCAAAGAAATAGCCAACCCGCCAGGTGCCCCATCTTCGCGGCAGCTCATCGCCGCTAAGGTGAGGGGCGCTCGAATCTTCGGGTCCGCATTCAACCCCCGATATGCCTCTCTTCGCCAGTTCCCGGTCAAGGTACCAGACAGTTCCTTGAACCAGGAGCCTCGGTCCTTGCCTCCTTTGTCATCGCCTTCGCATTCCCGATCATCCTTCGCCATCTTCCTCGCCGGTCGATTCTTCCCAGCCAGGCTGCAACGACGACCCCCAAGAGCACTCACCGCTATACCCCGCGCATCCAGCCGCCAAACACCGCAAACATCTCCCGGGCCGCCCGAATCACCACCTCGTCCTGCGGTGGAGGAACCCCGTCCAGCACCCGAACCAGTTCCTTCCACATCACACCCGTACGGTCCCCAAACCCTCGAAAGTAAGCACCGCCTTCCCCCGAAGAAAACCCCAGCAGTCCCTCGACATGCCGGGCAATCATCTGCCCGCCCAGCCGCGACCCCTCCATCACATACATAGCCCCAAGCAACTCACCCGGAGACCCCCACCCCGGCAACACAGGCCCGTCGCCCGAAGGCACATCCGCGCCGAGCCCCAGCAAATCCCCTTCGAGCAACCCAAGCCGCTGGCGCTCCACCACCATCGGCAATAAAGAAGGAGGAGCCGCCCTCAAGGCGAACTCCTCCCATACCTTCACCACCCCATGCATCCTCTGAAGCACCGCGACATACCGAGCCCGGTCCAGTCCCGCATCCATCAGCGGAACCGCCCCTTCAACGGCCTCATGATCCGCCGCCGTCGCCTCCCTCAACCTCGCAACATCCACCCGCTAAGCCGCCTCGCCACTTTCGAAGTAAAGATACCGCCGCCAGCTTGGATCCGCCGACCCGATCATCCTCATGATATGCCGCGAGGTATGCAGCGAAAATGGCTTCGGCTCCCGCAGCAGCTTCATATCCGTCAACTCATGCAGCATCTGGTTTCCTTTCCGCCGGTTGCACGAAGGACAGCACGCCACCAGGTTCTCCCAGGTGGAGAGCCCGCCACGCGACCGTGGAATCACGTGATCCAGCGTCAACTCCCCCGCCGTCAAGACCACCGAGCAGTACTGGCAGCAGTTGCGGTCCCGCAGAAGAATATTCTTCCGCGAGAGCGCCCGCGTCTGGTGCGGAATCCGCCGATACTCCAGCAGCCGGATCACCGAAGGCATCGCCACCCGCACTCGCGCGGCGTGCAGCATCGCGCCCTGCTCCTCCTCCGTCCGCGCAACCCCCTTCAGCACAAGCACTAACGCCCTCTTCGCCCCGCAGATGTTAATCGGCTCATAGCTCGCATTCAGCACCAGCACCGGCGTCTGCATCGCCTGCGGCCGCACTACCGCCACCCGCACATCCAGATCCGTCGTCAGCCGTCCCGACGAGTGCGAACCCGACTGCCCATGCCCGCTGTGCCCCTGGTGGCACTTTCCCGTTCCCCTCTGTTTCCGCGCCTTCACAGACTGCATCACAAATTCCTCCGGTTTCAGTTGTGCTTTGTCGTCTTCCGCCTTGCTCTTGCCCTTGCCTGTTTGGTTTTCATTCCCGAAGGGAATCAGCGTCTTCTGTGTCCTTGCCTCGTTCCTCATTCCTGGAGCGATTCAGCCCCAGCCCAGGGCATCACGCGCAAGCCATCCCAAGCCGCCACTCCCTCCGTCTGCGCCCGGGCCAGCGTAGCCACCCAGACCCTGCCAGCACCTGCCTTCATCAGAACCCGAGCACATTCCCGAGCCGTGGCCCCGGTCGTATAAATGTCATCCACCAGCAGCACCTCGCGCCCGGCAATCTTCGCCGCGTCCGCGACGACGAACGCCCCGCGCAGATTCATGCGCCGCATCCGCGGAGTCAAAGCAAACTGGCTCTCGGTGTTCTTCACCCGTCGCAGCGCCGAGTGACCCGTGACAAAACCCTTCAGCCCGCGCAACGCCGCATCCGCCAGCACAACCGCCTGGTTATACCCCCGAACCCGTTCCTTCGCCGGGAACAGCGGAACCGCGACCACCACGACACCCGGCCCAAGCTCCAGCCTCCGCACCGTCCGCGCCAGCATCGCCCCAAGCACCGGAGCCACGGAGCGCACCCCGTCGTACTTCAGAAGGTGAACCATCCGACGCAATTCATCCTCGTAGACCCCATGCGCTACCGCCCGGACAAAGTCCGGAGGAGCCATCCGGCATCCCGAACACCGCACGTCCCTAAACTGCCCTGCAAATCGCTCGCTCTCCATCCCGAGAGCCTCGCCACACCAGTCGCACAGCAGCCCCCGCTGCTCCTCGACCGCCCCGACGCACTCCAGGCACACCGGGCCACCCATCAAAAACAACAAGGGACCGCCGCACACGCGGCAGTCCCCAGGAAACACAGTCGTCACGACATCCTGCACAAGCTTCGATGGACTTCGCAGCACACGCGAAACCGCGCGCCACGCCATCGTCCCTCCTGGCACCCTGCCAGGCGGAACCTCTGCCAACCCTATGAGCGTTTGAACCTTCGAGCTCTCGCTGAAGACCACTCCTCACTCGCCGGCGCGCCATTCGCTGTCTGCGAAGCGCCTATGCCCGCAGTATAGCCGCACCCGTAAGAAAATCGCCACCATCATCTGGGACTCATGGGACTCACCTGATGTTCCCATTCAGCCCGCCGGGAAAAAACGCGCCCTTACCAGTCCCGCCCCCATACACAATGCCAAGCACCTGCGCCGTCGAACGAGCGAACGCCAGCCCATTCGCATCCGCACACGCGATCGTCGAAGCACCGCTCGACGTCACTCCCAGCCCCACATCATCGTTCCCCGTCCCATCCAGCTTCGCCCGTGTCGCTGAGATGGCGGTAGCCGCCTGCTGCGCCGCCGCGCCCAGCGCGAAGACGCGGCTCCGGATCGTCGCCGAATGATACCCTTCCGTTCCCAGCAGCCCGACCGCCGCATCCAGATAAGGCGGCGCCGTGATGAGTCCCACCGCCCCAAGGTAAGCCGAAACCCCAACGTCTTCGAAGACGAACGCGCCAAGCAGGAAGTTCAACTCGCTTGCGAACGGATCGAAGCCAGACCCCAACCCCGCCGCCGACGCGAGCGCACTGAAGCTGTTCATAAGGTCGATCTCCGGTTGCGCGACAGCGGCCGACCCAAGAGCAGTACGCAGAAACGTAACGTGAATCGCCTCTTCCGCCGCGACCTCTGAAGCAAACTGCTTCAACAGCGGCGTCGTGAAAGGAACTATCGGATTCGACCTCACGATGATCGCCCCACCCGGCGCGCCACCCGGCCCGGTAATCCCGATCCCGACCTTATCGATCGTGACACCCTGGTACGCCAGCGTGTAGTACTGCGCCTCGAGGTACTCGAGATTGAGCGCAAAGTTCAGAATGTCGAAATCGCTCACCGCGGTCTGGGCCTCGGCCGGACGCCCGGCCCCAAACGCAAACCCCGCAATCGCCGCGACACCAGCACCGATCGCCGCACGCCGGCTCCGCTTTCGCTCGCGCATCTCGTTCAAAGCCGCTTCAGTCGTTTCGATCCCGATGTCTTCCATATCCACCCGCCTTAGCTCGCCGTCGCCGTGATCTTTCCATTCACTCCGTCAGGGAAGAAGCCGCCCCTTGCAACCACGCCCGCACCGGTCGCATACAGAATGTGCAGCACTTGGTCGGTCGTGCGTTCGTACACGGCGCAGTTGTTGTTCTCCGCCACGATCGAGAGCGCACTCACCGGCGTCTCATTGCCGCCGCCCAGCTTGGCCCTTAGCGTCGAGATCTGGTTCGCGTATGTGGGATAGGGTGTAGCCAACCCCGCCAGCAACGTCCGCAATAACCCGGAGTGATAAGCCTCGATCGCCATCATGCTCGCCAGCGACGTCGCATTCGCTCTGGTCGTGAACAGATTCGCCGCGCCATGAAACGCCGTCACGCCGACCTCCTCGAAGAGGAACGCCCCGACGATGAAGCTGTTCTCATCCGTGAAAGGGCTGAACGCAGTCGCAATCCCCGCAGTAGCCGCAAACCCGCTGAAGCCCGTCAGATCGATGGCCGGACGATCCACCGCCAGCGACCCAAGCTGCTTCCGCAGATACCGCACATGCAGCAACTCGTCATTCGCGAGTTCCAGCGCATACTCCTGCACAGCGGGCGTGGCGAACGTCACCTGCGTCCCCCCGGTCACCGTCCCGGGTGACGCTCCGATATCCGCGCTCGAAAGCCCCTGCCCCGTTGTTGCTCGCAGGTAGAACTCCGCCTCCAGGTACTGCAGGTTCAACGCGAAGTTGAGCAGATCCTGATCAGCCGTCGTAGTAGCCGGAGTCGGAGTGACTGGAGCCGTAACTGTCGGAACCGGACTGCTGTTGCATCCCGTCGTCAGAACGACACCGGCCCCAGCCCCCGCAAGAAAGTCACGTCGTGACACCCTGGACCTTGAAAGTCCGTTCATACATCACCGTCTTTCCTCGCTCATCGCGGACGACGCATCACACCAGCCTTTACACACCGCGAATTCTAGGCCGCCCCCGCGACGAACACTGTCTTTCCATTGTCAAGATGTTGTCAGCCCCTAGAGACAACTCGAACGCAATCGGCCATCGTCACCCCACTGTTACACTCCCATCCAGACCACACGCACTACCGGGGAGACCACAAGAACATGGCCGCAACCAAGACCTTTCAACCCTTCGTTCCCGCCACCGTCTCCCGCCCCGAGCTCTCTGCCCGCGCACTCATCCTCGGCGCCTTCTTCGGCTTCCTCTTCGGAGCCGTAACCGTCTATGTCGGCCTCCGCGCCGGACTCACCGTCGCCGCCTCCATCCCCATCTCTGTCCTGTCCATCTCGATTCTTCGGGCCTTCGGCCGCGCCAGCATCCTCGAAAACAACATCGTCCAGTCCACCGGAAACGCCGGCCAGTCCATCGCCTCGGGAGTCATCTTCACCCTCCCCGCCCTCATCTTCCTCGGCTTCGATCTCGAATCGACCCGCATCTTCGCCCTCGCCCTCTTCGGCGGATGGCTCGGCGTCCTCTTCATGATTCCCCTCCGCCGCCAGCTCATCGTCGAAGAGCATGACACCCTCATCTACCCCGAAGGCACCGCCTGCGCTGACGTCCTCATGGCCGGCGAACGTGGCGGCTCCTTCGCCTCCCGGGTCTTCTTCGGGCTAGGCCTGGGCGCTCTTTATACCCTCTTCCAGAACGACAACATCTTCGGCCTCTGGCCCTCCACGCCCAACTGGCAGCCATCCTTCGGCAAGCAGGAGATCCTCAAAGGCGCCGCCATCCGTGCCGACGTCACCCCCGAGTACCTCGGTGTCGGCTATATCATCGGCGTCCGCGTCGCCGCCGTCATGCTCGCCGGAGGCGTCTTCTCCTGGCTCGTCCTCCTCCCCGCCATCTACTTCTTCGGCTCGCACCTCGGCGTGCCACTGTATCCCGGCACGACCCTCATCCACGACATGAGCCCATCCGACATGTGGAAGATCTACGTCCGCCCCATGGGAGCCGGAGCCGTCGCCACGGCCGGATGCATCACCCTCGCCCGCACCGCCCCCACCATCTTCAGCGCCCTCACCGAAGGCCTCAAGACCATCGGCAAGAACAAGGCCCCCGCCGCCGCGCCGACCCGCACCACGCACGATCTTCCGTCCATCGTGGTGCTCGGAGGCTCCGTCCTCCTCATCGCGTTGATGTTCGTCTTCCTCCAGTTCCATCCTGTCCCCGGAGCCCAGGTCGGGCCGCTCGCCAACCTCGCCGCCAGCTTCCTCGTCGTCCTCTTCGGCTTCCTCTTCGTCACCGTCTCCGCCCGCATTGTCGGCATCGTAGGCTCCTCCGCTTCCCCCGTCTCCGGCATGACCATCGCCACCCTCATGGCCACCTCGGCCATTTTCCTCGTCAAAGGCTGGGTCGCCCCCTCCTTCGGAGCCCTTGCGATCACCATCGGCGGCATCGTCTGCATCGCCGCTTCGAACGCCGGAGACACCGCCCAGGACCTCAAGACCGGCTACCTCATCGGAGCCACTCCCTGGAAGCAGCAGCTGGCCATCATGCTCGGCGTTATCATCAGCGTCTTCTCGATCGGCGCGACGCTTAACGCCATGAACAACGGGCTCGAGGAGTTCCAACGGCTCTCGCGCCCCATCCCCTTCACGCTGCCCGCCGACACCGCCGATGGGATTGGCGGCGTCACTGATGGCGTCCAGAATAAAGGCCCCTTCACCCGCGACCACGTCCTCCTCACCACGCGCAAATCCACCCGCACCACCTCACCCGAAGCAGCCGGAGCCTCCATTGCAACCAGCCTAGGCCCGAACGTCGTCGTCAACGCCCAGGGCAAGGAAGAGCTCACCAACGCCCGCCAGTACGTCCTGTTGAACGCCATCGGCTCAACCACACTCGACGACGGGAAATACCTCTACAACCCCGCCACCCACCGGATCGAAGTCCAGTGGATCCAGGGCATCGGCAGCGAAAAAGCCGCCGCCCCCCAAGGCAAGCTCATGGCGACGGTCATCAATGGCATCCTCACCCAGAAACTTCCCTGGGGCCTCGTCCTGCTTGGCGTCGCGTTGGTCATCATGGTCGAAATGCTCGGCGTCCGCTCCCTTACGTTAGCCGTCGGCGCCTATCTCTCCATCGCGACGACGCTGGCCATCTTCGTAGGCGGAGTCATGCGCTGGATGGTCGACCGCGCCATGCTCCAGCATGCAGCGAAGCAGCGCATCGCCACCCACGCCGCCTACCTCGAACGCTGGACCGCCACCCAAAGGGACTGGCAGGCCCGCGAGTTCATCCGCGGCAACACCACCCCCACCCCCGCCGACTTCCTCCCCGCCTTTCTCATAGATCACCCCGAACTCATCCCCTTCGAAGGCTTCGACCCCACCAACCCCGACCACCTCGACCCCGCGACCGGCCTCCCCGTCCCGACCGACGTCACCCCCGCCCTCGACCTGGAATCCGAGATCTCCCCCGGCAGCCTCTACGCCTCGGGCCTCATCGCCGCCGGAGGCATCGTGGGCCTCCTGGGCGTAGCCATCAAGCTCTACGAAGCCGCCACCGACCGCTCGATCCCCCGCTTCGCCGAGACCAACCCCCTCCACCACGACTGGGTCAGCGTCCTCATGTTCGCCCTGTTAGCCTTTAGCCTCTACTACTTCGCCCGCAAACCCCTCGACACTGAGTAAATCGATGACCATGAACGAATGGACAGTCGTGAAGGACATCGCCACCTTCCTCGTGGCGAGCACCGCTGCTCTCGTCGCCGCCTTTGGTTATCGCAAGAACGCGAAGACACGTCGCGCCGAGTTCCTATGTCAACTCCATAAGGCTTTCTTCGAGGAGAAAACGTATAAGGATGTTCGCCGAGCCCTCGATGGCACATCAGGAATAGCGATCGCAGCATTCGTCGCCGGGGAATCGGACGAGTTCACCGACTTTCTCAACTTCTTCGAGCTGGTCGCTTACCTGCGCAGACAGAACAATCTCTCATTCGAAGATGTCCAATCCCTGCTCGGTTATTACCTCGATCTGCTCAACCAAGATGCCACACTGCGGCAATACATTCGCGATCCAAGGCATGGTTTTGAAGAATTGAACGCTCTTCTTGATATCATGATCCGGAAGGCAGCAGAAACGGGAGGTCACTCATGAAGGAAGGCTTGTTCGTCTACGGCACCCTCCACCCCGACCATGCCCCTGAAGAGATCAAGAGCGTAGTCCGCAGCATGGTGCCGGTCGGCAAAGGCACCGTCGTCGGCAACGTCCACGACCTCGGCGAATATCCAGCGCTCGTACTTACTGGCAAGCGCAATCAGCGTGTCCACGGCTCTGTCTTCTCCCTGCCCGACGATCCCAACGCCCTCAAGGCCCTCGATCAATACGAGGAGTTTCAGCCTGACGACCCGGAAAAAAGCCTCTTCGTCCGGTCAAAGCGCACCGTCACACTGGCTGACGGCACCCGTAAACGTTGCTGGGTGTACATCTACAATCAGGAACTTCCCCAGGCGAGCTAGTCTCGACATATGCTTCGCGGAGTATGCTGGCGTGAATCAATTTCACTCCGAAGGAACTCCGTGAAACCGATCTTGCGCGCCCTTGCCCTTCTGCTCCTCGCCTCACCCGTCCTTCCCGCCCAAGCCCAGAAACTAGCCGCCACCCCGCCAATGGGCTGGAACTCCTGGAACTACTTCGCCGGTCGCGTCACCGACAAGGACATTCGCGACACCGCCGACCTCCTCGTCTCCACCGGCATGCGCGACGCCGGCTACATCTACGTCAACATCGACGACACCTGGGAAGGCGAGCGCGACGCCCAGGGCATCATCCACACCAACAAGAAGTTCCCCGACATGAAGGCCCTCTCCGACTACGTCCACTCCAAGGGCCTCAAGCTCGGTATCTACTCCTCCCCCGGAGCCCAGACCTGCGCCCATTACGCCGGCTCCCTCGACCACGAGCAGCAGGACGCCCAGACCTACGCCGACTGGGGAATCGACTACCTCAAGTACGACCTCTGCGGCTTCCGCGAGAAACAGAAAGCCGAAGCTCCCAACGACCTCGCCAAGCAGAACAAGATGATGCGCGACGCCTACATGCTCATGCATCAGGCCATCCTCAAAACCGGTCGGCCCATGGTCTACAGCCTGTGCCAGTACGGGTTTGACGCCGTCTGGGACTGGGGTCCTGAAGTCGGCGCCAACTCCTGGCGCACCACCGGCGATATCAACGCCACCTACGACCGCATGATCGTCATCGGCCTCAACCAGGCGGGCCTCGGGAAGTTCGCTGGCCCCGGCCACTGGAACGACCCCGACATGCTCGAGGTCGGCAACGGAAAGCTCACCATGGATGAGAACCGCTTCCACATGACCCTCTGGGCCATGCTTGCCTCCCCACTGCTCGCCGGAAACGACCTCACGAAGATGACCCCGGAAGTAGCCTCCATCCTCATGAACAAGCAGGTGGTCGCCATCGACCAGGATCCCCTCGGTCACCAGGCCGAGCGCGTCTACGCCGAGGGTCCCATCGAGTTCTGGTCTCGCCCTCTGGCTGACGGAAGCACCGCGCTAGCCATCTTCAACACCGGTGAAGACCCAAGCGACCTGCGCAACATCCCACTGCCGCTCAAGCAGTTGGGCTTCAATAAGGCTCCCAAAGCCCACGACCTCTGGCTCGACAAGTCCGTAACCCTCGACGCCGCCTACAAACCCACCCTGCCCCGCCACTCCACCATCCTCCTCAAACTGACAAAATAACAAACCGGGTGCCCCACCTTCGCCGACAGCACTATCGTCGGCTAAGGTGGGAATCCAGGCCGCCCAGCCGCCATCTCCTGTCTGGTTGTCATTCCCGAAGGGAATCTGCGTCTGTCGTTGCCTTCAACCACCCACAAACCACCACCCCGGAGCGCTCGCTTGAAGACCCTGCATCCCATCAAGCTCCTGACCATCCTCCTCGCAACCCTCCCCGCCGCATTCGCTCAGCCCTCCGGATGGCCCCCACCACCCGGCCACACTGTCCTCACCCTCTGGCCCAACGGAGCCCCCGGCCCAAACACCACCAAGGGCCGGGAAGCCGACACCACCACCGCCAAGGACAACCTCATCGCCGGCAAGCCGCTCATCCGTCTCGGCAACGTCTCCACCCCCACCCTTACCCTCTACACCCCGCAGGCGTCCGTACCGAACACCGGGGCCGCCATCGTCGTCTTTCCCGGGGGCGGCTACAGCATCCTCGCCATCGACCTAGAAGGCACCGAGGTCTGCGACTGGCTCACCGCCAAGGGCATCACCTGCGTTCTGCTCAAGTACCGCGTCCCCGCCACCGGCCCTTACCCGAAATCGGAAGCCGCCCTGCAGGACGCTCAGCGAGCCGTAGGCCTGGTCCGCAGCCACGCCGCCGAATGGAAGATCGACCCCAAGCGCGTCGGCGTCCTCGGCTTCTCCGCCGGAGGACATCTGGCAGCCGCCGTCAGCACCCACTATGATGAGCGTCTCTACCCTGCCATCGACGCGGCTGACCAGCTAAGCTGCCGCCCCGACTTCGCCGTCGTGGTCTACCCCGGCTACCTCGCCCAGGCCGATAAGGCCTTCGCCTTCACGCCGGACATTCCCGTCACCGCCCAAACGCCGCCCACCTTCCTCGTCCAGGCCGAAGACGATCCGGTCCACGTCGAAAACGCTACCGCCTACTTCCTGGCGCTCAAAGCGGCGGGAGTCCCCACCGAACTCCACATCTACGCCACGGGAGGCCACGGCTACGGACTCCGCCGAACCCAGCTTCCCGTCACCACCTGGCCTACAAGCGTAGAACTATGGCTCCAGACGATCGGCATCACCCAACCGACCCCGCACTAACCACACCAGCGGTTCACTCCGCTTCTGCTTCTGCCTTCCGGTTCAACTCTTCATCGCGTCGGTCGATCACATCCGACTCCTTCGGCTGCAACCCCCGCAGTACCTCCAGAAGCTTCGCGGGGTCGAACGAAGGAACGTTGTAGTCCGCGTCCGCACACGTCCTCGACCCACCCTCGATCGAGATCGTCGGCACATCCGGAGCGATCACCTTCAGAGCCTTGATCAGGTCGTCGCACTCCATATCCCCGAGCGAAGCGTCCAGCACTACCCCGTTCACCGCAGGAAAACGCTCCACGGTCTCGATCGCCTCGGTCCCACTATAAGCCGTGATCACATTGAACTTGGCCGTCTCGATCAACAGCTTTCGAGTAGAAATGCTTCCCGCGAACTCCCGGTCAATCACCAGAAAACATGGACGCCTTTTCATCCGTCCATTATCTATCCACAGACCGCTACTTCGTACCAACTGCCTGTTCGACGGGCGACATAAAGTTCTCCGGCCCCGCAAGCTCCGCTCCTTCACCGATCTTCCACCGCCCGTGCCACAGGTAGAGCACCGTCAGTCCGATCGGAACCTCCGGCTGAATCACCGCCAGCGTGAACAAATACCGTTTCGTCTTCAACCCCGCCTCCGCCCCGCCCCGCACCGGCCTGCTCCGCCGCAGCGATCCCGGCACCTGCGGAATCTCAAGCACCCGGTAATCGGAAAACGGATGCTCCTTTGCATAAGCCTGGACGCACCGCGCCACCTCCTTCGGCGTCATCAGCCCAAAATCTCCAATCCGGTCGTTGTGCACCGCCCCCGGGAAATAGAGGTTCACCATCTCCGCGGCAAAGTCCGCGCAATTCGTCTTCTTCAGGTGGTACAGATGCTTGTTCGGCCTTGAGTTCATCGTCGCTACAAACTGCTCATCCTGCTCCCGCGATGTTGCGATCTGGTACCCCCACACCTTCCGGTTATAAGCGACCCCAACCGTCTCCCACCACTCGTTCGTCGCCTTCTCCTTCTCCGTCCCGTCTGGAACGATGGCCAGCATGTACCGCCGCCGGTACCTCTGTCTCATCTCCCACACTGAGTCCGCCGTCGCATACGCCGGAATGTCTTCAGGCCGATCCGTCGCATAGAGAAACTGCATGATCGGCGAAGCCACCCAGTCGATATCCCCGATCTGGTGATATCGCGCGATCGCCACCCCCTGCGCCTCGCCTGCCTCGCACATCCTCAACTTCAGCGGCCCGTCCGCGCACACCCGGTCCAGATAAATGGCGGTATGCCCCACTGGCATCATCGTTCCGAAGTTCCCAAACGGCTCCCCACCAGGACCGTGAGCGAACCCCATGCCGTCCCCTCGAAAATGCCGGACAGCATAAAAACCAGAGCAACGTACGCCCACACCTGCGGCCAGTTCCGACAACCTGGGTAATCCCGCGACACTCAATTTTTGACGCAAATTGTCGTTTTTGCGCTGCCTTGCCCCAAACACCACCCAAGCCCTCCCCACCGCATCTCACCAAACTGCACAAAAGAAAGAGGCACGATGACTCCCAACCGCTTCCGCACGCCCCTACTCGCCTCCCTCGCCGTTCTCGCCACGGTAGCCTGCGACCATAAGTCCGCCCCCACCAACGCGAACTACCTCAAGGGTCTCAATGCCTACTTCGTCGACCGTTCTGAGTGCCTCCTTCCGAACGCCCGCTTCCCCCTCGAAACCACCGATCCCGCGGAGCAGAAGCGCATGAACACCCTCGTCGCCTCGCAACTCCTCAAGGTCTCGAGCGAGCCCGCCATCAAGGAATCCCGCTACGTTCCCACCGACCTCGGCGCCAAGTCCGCCCCCCACTTCTGCTATGGCCACCGCGAGGTCACCACGATCGACAGCGCCACCACCCCTGCCGTAGCCAACGGGTTCAACGAGACCCAGATCACCTACCACTACGTCATCAAGGACGCCCCCGTCTGGGCGAAATCCGCCGACGTCCAGGCCGCCTTCCCCGACCTCGCCGAAAAGATGAGCGGCAGCGCCAACGACAAGGCCACCCTCGCCCAGACCCGCGTAGGTTGGCAGGTGCCCGACTAGGTCCGCCTCACCTCGATGGGTCATAGGCGCTTCCGTCCCTCATGCAGTACACTCGACAAACGCGAATGAGAAACAGCACGTTCGATTCGGCTTCCGAATTACGTACTGCGCAAATTGACGATGGAGCTTTGCTGATTTGACACAGTGTCCGCCCGCCGCTCGCCGCCCCCTGGTGCTCTCCCGCAAAGTCTCAGCTCTCATCGCCGCCGCGCTCCTTCTGGTCGCGGTACCATCCGCGAGCGCTCGCAGGTCGACCATGCATCGGCACCCCCGGCTTCACGCCCTGGCCCACACCTTCGTCAACGTGGCCTTGCCCGGTGCCGGTCTGCTTCCTGACGACGCCGAAGACGTTCCCCTCGAGGGCCTGCAATACGAGTTGAAGCTCGCCCATGCACAAACCGGGGAGATGATCGACGTCGTCTACCGCATCGGTGACACCTACATTCCCGAGGCCCTCACCCAGCTCGACCTCTTCCTGCGCGACAGCCACAACCAGGAAGTGAACGCCTACGATCCGCGTACCTTCGACCTCCTCCACACCATGCTTGCCAAGCTAGGGCGAACGAACGGAGTCGTCGACATCCTCTCCGGTTATCGCTCCCAGGAGACCAACGACGCGCTGCGCGCCAGCGGCACCACCAACGCCGCCGAGCACTCCCAGCACATCTCCGCCAAGGCAATCGATCTCCGCGTCCTCGGCGTCCCAGCGGTACTCTTGCGCGACGCGGCCCTGTCGCTAGGCGTCGGCGGCGTCGGCTACTACCCAAAGAGCCAGTTTGTCCACGTCGACACCGGCCCGGTCAGAGAGTGGACCTTCGCCCCCCACATCGCCCGCAGGCACTCCCGCCGCTCACACCGCGGCTAGGCGCTACCGAACGATCTCCCCCACCGCCGCCTGCGCATCCCGAATCAGATCCGGCAGCCCCACGCCCCGATAGCCGTTCCCCAGCAGCCAGATTCCCTCCAACGCCTTTACCCGCCCGTTCAATTCCGCCATCCGCTCCAGATGCCCCACCGCGTACTGCGGCAGCGACCGAGGCCATCGGCGCACCACGGTCAAGACCGGCTCCGGCAGCCGCCCCAGCATCCTCCCCAACTCAAGCCTCGCCACCGAAGCAATCTCATCGTTCCCGCAAGCCAGAAGTCTCTCCCCAGCCTTTGCCCCAAAGAACGCCCTCACCTGCCGCGCCCCCGCCGGAACCCGTCCCGCGAACTTCTGATCCGTAAACGTGCAAGCCAGCAGCAGACTCCCCTGCCCCTGCGGCACGAGAAACCCGAACCCCGGCGGCAGATCAAACCCATCCGCAAAGCAAAACCCCACCACCACCGCTGAACTAGCCTCCATCTCCATCAACTGAGCCGCCCGCCGATCCACTGGTTCCAACAGCCTCCGCGCCACATCCACCGGAGCCGCCATCAGCACCGCATCAAAATGCTCAGTCCCAGAAGAACTTCCAAGGACCCACCCGCAGGGGACCTTCTCCACCTGCTTCACCTCCTCGCCCAGCCGCACCCACCCCGCTGGAATCTCCGCGACCATCCTCTCCACCAACATCCCGACCCCACCCTTCAACGAAGTAAAGATCGGCCTCTTCTCCCCCCGGGTCTTCGCCTTCAGCGCAAGAATCAGCGACCCAAACTCCCGCTCCATTGCTACAAACGCCGGCATCACCGCCCGCACACTCAGCTTCCCGACATCCCCCCCAAACACCCCGCTCAGCAGCGGACCCGCGACCTTCTCCAGCACCTCCCTCCCAAAGTGCCTCTCGACGAACGCCCCCACGCTCTCATCCCCTTCGGGAGCCATCGCCTTCAACTCCTCCGCCCGCCCGATCTCCTCGCGAAACGCCTGTTTCGCCCCCTCGCTGAAGAGCTCCGACCGCTCCACCGCCTCCATATCACCCGGAACCATCATCCGCATTCCGTCCGGCATCGCCTCCAGCCGACCGTCGAGCCGCACATACGTCTTCCGCCCCTCGTCCAGCGACCAGATGACGTCCTCTCCCAAGCCCAACTCCCGCGCCAACTCCAGCGCCCACGGCTTCTCCGTCACCCACCCATCCGGCCCACACTCGACGACAAACCCACCCTCCCGCACCGTCTCGACGATTCCACCCAACCGCCCGGAAGCCTCGTACAACACCACCTCCACCTCAGCCTTCGCCCGCGCCAGAAAATAAGCCGCCGCCACCCCCGCCAAGCCCCCGCCGACAATCGCAATCCTCTTCATCCACCCTCCTATTCACACGATAGGGGAAAAACAAAACGGAGGCCGAAGCCTCCGTTCTGTAAGCCGGAAGAAACTAAGCCACCACAACCTCATCCACATCCGCCTGATAGCGTCCGGTTACCACCTCAACCAGCGCCTCCACCAGCGTAGCCGAGTCGTTCAAACTCTCCGCCCGCCAAAGCTTCAACCCAAGATCCTCGGCTGTCTTCCGAAACGCAATGTCAATGTCGTACAGAATCTCAACGTGGTCGCACAAGAATCCAACGGGCTGCATCACCACTCCGACCTCGCCCTGCTCTTTCAGAGCCTTCAGCGTGTCCTCCACCGTAGGCCCGATCCAAGGCCCGCCACTAATTCCCTGGCTTTGAAACGCAAACACCCAGTCCTGTTCCGTGAAGCCGACGACCGAGAGCTTCTCCGCCACAAGCTGTGCCGTACGCTTGGCCTCCACAGGATAGGGATCAGGAGTCGCCTGCACCGGCGTTCCCGGCCGAGCCCCGGCAATCGAAGCCGCGCCCGTCATGATCGTCCGGCACGGGACCGAATGCGCCGTAAACAGCACCGGAACCCGCCTTCCAGCCTCCGCGCAAGCCTGCGCCCATACCGGCCATGTCTTCTCGGCGAATGCCTGTGCCAGCAGCGGCTGCTCCGCCCACCCGGTCACGAACTCCACCTCCATCCCAACCGCCGCGTCCATCAAAACGCGCCGATACAGCCCCACGCTCGTCCGCGAGTTCTGCGGAGCCAGGCACAACGCTTTGATCCGCGTCACCCCATCTGCCCGCATCTCGTCGACGACCTCGGCGATATACGGATGCCAGTTTCGCATCCCCACATACACCTTCGTCCCCAGCGCCTTCTCCAGCAGAAAACCCTGCGTCAGCGTCCACTTCGTCAGCGGAGGAGGCTCCTCCCCCAGCTCCCACCCGAGCCCGATCTCGCCGTACCGATGCTGCAGCTCTTCCACCACCTCCTGCGGGAGCGCCCGTCCGCCCGTAACCTTGCTCAGATACTCCGCCATCTCCCCAAGAACGTCCGGCGTCCCATGGGCAAGCAACAACACCGCTTCTTTCATGCACTCTCTCCCGCAGCCAGCCTACGCACGGTACCGGCCGTCCAGCTCCTTCACCCACTCCACCACCCGGATCACATTCTCCACCGGTGTTCCCGGTACGATGCCATGGCCGAGGTTGAAGATGTGCCCCGGCCGTCCTGCCGCTGCCTTCAGCACCTCATCTACCCGCGCCTTCAGCACCTCCTCCGGCGCAAACAGCGCGATCGGATCCAGATTCCCCTGCACCCCGCACCCCGCACCCACCGACTTCCACCCCACCTCCAGCGGAACCCGCCAGTCCAGCCCGATCACATCCGCGCCCGTTTCCCGCATCGCCGGTAGAAGCGAAGCCGTATCCACGCCAAAGTAGATCACCGGCACACCCATCGCCCGCACCCGCCCCACCAGCTCCGTCGTCCACGCCAGGCAGTACTCCCGGTAGTCGGTAACGCTCAACGCGCCAGCCCAGCTATCGAAGATCTGGATCACATCCGCGCCCGCCTCCACCTGCTGCTGCGCGTACCCCACAAGCACCGTCACCAGCTTTTCCATCAGCATCGGCCACGCCACGCCGTCGCCGTACATCATCTTCTTGGTCTCGATATAGTTCCTCGAGCTCCCACCCTCGATCATGTAGCTCGCCAGCGTAAACGGAGCCCCGCAGAATCCAATGATCCCAAGCTGATCCCCATCCGCCCGTGCCGGCTCAAAGTGCTTTGCCACCTTCTCGATCGAACGCGCCACATACCCCAGCTCCTCCACCCGATCCGTCACCAGCGCCTTCACCTGTTCGCACGAGCGGATCGGAACATGCACCACCGGCCCCTCGCCCGCAACAAACTCGAAATCCAGTCCCATCGGCGTAAACGGCAGCAGCAAATCCGCAAAGATGATCGCCGCATCCACCCCGAGCCGCTCCGCCGCAGTGATGGTCACCTCCGCCGCGATCTCCGGAGTCTTGCAGATATCGAGCAGGCTATGGTGCTTCCGCACCGCCATGTACTCCGGCATATACCGCCCCGCTTGACGCAAAAACCAGACCGGCGTCCTATCAACGGGCTGTCGCAAACAAGCCCGAACAAAGCGGCTTCCCCTCACGGGAGCCGCCGATTGTGCCACATCCGAAACGATCAAGGTCGAAGATTCTCCAGCTTTAAGCGTAGCACCCGTCCACAGTTGCCCGGTCCTTGCATGCGGGCGCCCCACATCTCGCTCAAAGCCGCACGGACATTATGCCCCAACCCAAAGCTCTCCTAACTCCAATGAATGGAGGATTTAGCGCTTTGTCGGAGAGGAATCTCGGCCGAATCAACCTATCATCTTGAAAACAAAAGATCCGAACCACCACCTGGGGAAGGAGATCCAGCTTAGCGATCGATCCGAGTCGTGTATTCCTCGATCACCGGATTCGTCAGAACCTCACGAGCGATGCGATCCACCTCCGCCTCCGCCGCAGTTGCATCTAACGAATCATCGAGTGTCAGCAGGAAGTACTTTCCTTGCCGCACATCGGCCACACCGCCGTACTGCATCCGCCGAAGCGCATCGGCAATGGTTTGCCCCTGCGCGTCGAGCACTGTTCTCTTCAATGTGACATAGACATGAGCCTTCATTCTGACTGATTATAGACTTGAGCTAGCCTCTTCAACCGAAGTCCTTCCGCCGGATTGCGTTCTCGTCGCGGCTGAACTCCAAGCACGTTGCGCTCGTCGCCGACGTCCAAACCTCGCTCCCGAAGCGAATCATCCTCACGAGAAGAGATCCCAGACTCTATGCCGAATTACCTCGAGCTTCCGGTAGGACCCAGATCCCCGGAGGTCATCAACGCCGTCATTGAAATCCCCCACGAGGGAATCAACAAATACGAATATGACAAAGACCTGCACGTCTTCCGCCTCGACCGGAATCTTCATTCTCCCGTCCATTACCCAGGCGATTACGGGTTCATCCCAAGCACCCTCGGCGACGACGGTGATCCGCTCGACGTCCTCGTCCTCGTCGACGCCCCCAGCTTTCCCGGCTGCGTGATGGAAGTCCGTCCCATCGGCCTCCTCGAGATGGTGGATCAGGGCCTCGGCGATGAAAAGGTTCTCTGCGTCGGTGAAGGCAATCCCCGGTATAAAGACGTCTGGAACTACTCCGAGATCTACCCCCATATGCTGCGCGAGATCACTCACTTCTTCGCCATCTACAAGGATCTCGAAGGCAAGCAGGTTGAGGTCAAAGGCTGGCGAGACGCCGCCTTCGCACGCAACAAGGTCATGGAAGCCCAGCAGCGCTTCATCGATAACAAGATCAACCCCGAACCCAAGCCGGTTCCACACCCCAATAAATAGCTGCAAAGGCAGTCCGAAAAGGGAGCGTCCGCAAACCGACGCTCCTTTTTTCCTGCCTAAATCGCTCTAATCGCCGAACGTCTCACCACGAAGTAGACCACCGGCCCAGCCAGAGCCACCAGTCCAGCGAACAGCAAAGCCGGCAAGGCCCCCACCGTCTCGCCGCGAGCCGCCCAGAGCGCAAACCCGATCAGGCAAGCTGGTCCCAGCCCAACCAGCACCGCTCCGGCCATCCCGCCCGGCACGCGAAAGGGCCTCGACAGTCCAGGCTCCCGTACTCGAAGCACAAGCAGCGCTACAAACTCTAACAGCAGCGAAGCTCCATACAGCACCAGGTCGATTGAGATCAGCCTCTCGAAGGTAAACCCAAGCGCCAGCGCCCAACCCACGCTGCAGAGCGCAACGCTCACCCATGGCACCCCGTTCGGCAACCGTTTCGCAAGCACCCGCGGCGCCAAGCCATCCAGAGCCATCGCAAATGGAAGCCGGGTGTAGGACAGCGTCAGCGCATTGAACGTCCCCAGCCCATCGAGGGACCCCGCCAGTACCACCGCCAACGCCAGCCCCGCTCCCCCAAGCAGACCAGCCGCGTCAACCCACGCTCCCGTCGAAAATCGTTCCGCCGGAATTCCCGAGGCCCACACCGCCGCCAGCGGAAGCGTATAGACGCACATCACCACCAGCGCCGACCACAGCATCGCTCGCGGATACGTCCTCTGCGGATCGTCCACTTCCTGAGCGATCGTGCTCGCGTTATCCCAACCCATGTAGTTCCAAAGCGCCACCAGGAGAGCACCCGATAGATCCACCGTATCTGGAGCCCCCAACCGCGCCGGCACGAACCCCACATGCATCCCACGCCAGGCCGCGAGCCCAATCAGCACCACAAATGGAGACAGCGAGATCATCATCATCCGCACCGACCCGATCCCGACCGAAGCCGCTCCGCGCAGGTTCCACGCAGCGCTGATCCCCACGATCGCCAGCTTCAGCAACCACCCGCGATAACCCGCCGTCAGCATCGGAGCCACATGCGAGAGGTAGAGCACAAACGTCGTCGGATAGATTGCCATATCGAAGACACTGGCCGCCAGACTGAGCCAGGCCTCCTGGAACCCCCAAAACGGCCCCATCGCCCGTCGCACCCACTGGTAAAACCCGCCCTCCGAAGGAATCGCCGTCGCCAGTTCCCCAATCATCAGCGACGTCGGCAGACTCCAGAACACAGGCACCAGCAGAAGCAGCACGATCGCCCGCCCATATCCTGCTTTCCCAAGGATGTCCTCCAGCCCGTACGGCCCACCTGACACCATGAAGTAAGTCGCCCCAATGAGTGGCAGCAACCGCATCTTCCGCCCACCAACCACCCGTCCCACCGCCCTGGTCAATCCCTGCCCACCCCTGCGGACCGCATCCGCAAACAAATCTAAACACAAAACCAGCCAAAGCACGCGAACCCGAACCCGCTCGCGCTATAATCAGCTTCGTCCCGGCTCGAAAATCATAGCGGGCGACACGTGCAGGAGAGTTGGCCGAGTGGCTGAAGGCGGCGGTTTGCTAAACCGTTATAGGACCAAAAGTTCTATCGGGGGTTCGAATCCCCCACTCTCCGCCACATCTCCTCTAGTACCAGGCCCATACATCCGCAATTGGCTCTGCCGACGCAGAGCACGCCATGTACAACATCATCTGTGATTCCACGCACGTCGGGCGAACGAATCATCGGTCGAGCTTACTTGCAAGCCGTGCGCAATCCTCATCCCGGCAAGCCCTCAGGTTTACAGGTAAACCGGTTTGCTGGGCGGCGATCTCCAGATCACGGTGTACAGAATTACTATCAGAGACGACTGTGCGTTCACTATGAGCATCGTGGAGTTCTAGGATGGCAAGATCGTGCACGAGGCCCAATGCCTTGCGGATCCCTTCGAAGCGCCTCGATGGCGCAGCCAATGGTTCAGAGGTGATCTGGCGCGCACCACATTGCGCAATAGGTATCACCCATTTCCCGGTAGTACTCTTCCCATATGCGATTGAATCTTAATCTAAGATCAGGAAGCTTCGGTCGCTGGATGATCTACTGCAGCCCCGCTGGAGCCACAGAGCCTGAGATCGGCCAGGAAGATAGCTTTGCAACTCTGGAAGAGTTATCCGCGGCTCTGGACGTTGCCGGCATCAACCCTGGCAGATATGGTCCCACCATTCGGGCAGCTCGGGACGGTTACGGCGCGGGTTTTCTCGTTACGCCAGAGGAAGCTCAGAAGCTGGAACTAATAGACGAAAACGAGACGAGAAGGCAGCTCCCCTCGGGCCAGAACTATCGCCGCGTCCGCTGAACTCCACGTTTCGCAGATACGATCCATCAGCGGTCTTTTGGCGCGGTTCCTGCCCCCGGGATTCTCAACTGAGACTTAGGAATCAAGAGCCTTTAACGGGAAACAGCAAAAAGAGCGCTTCAACCTTCCAATAATTAAGGCTGAGGCGCTCTATCTCGAACGCAGACATCGATCGCCAATCCGGAATCAATTTCCGACTGCGGACTTCCTGCTGGCCTTCCTCTTCGCGGCCCAACGCTTCTTCTGAGCTTCCGCAATCCTCGCTCTGCCCTCTGGGCTCATCAGGCGCTTACCTTGCACCTTCGCCTTTACAGTCGACACAACCGACTTCCTGGGACGACCAGGTCCGCGCTTTACGGGGGATTCGTCCAGAAGGGCTCTGGCATGCTGAAGACGAAGTATCTCCGCGTCAATCTCTTCGATCAAGTTCATTTCGTGAAACCTCTATCTCGATTGTATTCCTGATTGGTTAGGATGACCCACGCGTCATTCAGGTTGCGAACCGGATGTAAATCGACTTGATTCCCATAGAAGAACTAGTAGATGACACTCACAATGGTCCGGGAAATGCCGCGGCTTTTGACTTAGCTCGCCTATCTGGGTGTTATTCCTGCGATCTCCGCCCGGTATTTCACTTATTCCTACAAAGTTACGACGCCATCTGGGTGCATGGCGCAGCAACCGCCTATGTTCGAAATCCACGATAGAGCTTTTCCGATTACCGGCTAGAGAATTCATGAGTCGTGACTCCCATCCAACTCTGATAGCAAGACAGCGACCCGCAACAAAGCCTTTCCAATAGACGTTCGAGTGGAGTATATTCCTCACCCATAGTCATTCGAGGGGAGAAGGCCGATGGCAAAAAACCAACCACCGAACGCAGGCGAGATACTCCAGGGAACTCTCGACCTGCTCATTTTGCGGACGTTGATCCTTGGCCCGGCGCACGGGCACACCATTGCGCACGCCATCGAGCTCACTTCGGAGAATGCCCTTTCGGTGGAGCAGGGATCGCTCTATCCGGCGCTCCACCGGCTCGAAGATCGGGAATGGGTAGCTTCGGAGTGGGGTGTGAGCGAGAACAACCGCCGAGCGAAGTTCTACCGGCTCACGGCAAAGGGCCGCAAGGAACTTGAAGCAGCGACCAGCCGCTGGCGGCGGATGACGCATGCCATCGGCCTCATCCTCGGAGAATCGAACGGCTGAGCAGGAGGGACAGACATGAGCCTGAAGCGCTATCTCAATCGCGGCAAGAAGGACAGGGACCTTGCGGAAGAGATCGAATCGCATATCGCGTGCGAAGTGGACGCGAACCTCGCGCGTGGCTTATCGGATGTTGAGGCAAGACGGCAGGCTCGCCTGAAGTTTGGCAATCCGCTCACTGTGCGGGAGCGTGTCTGGAGCTATCGGTCCTTGCCGCTGATGGAAAGCACCTGGCGGGATCTGCGCCATGCCTGGCGGTCGCTTCGCAAGACTCCCGGATTCACGATCGTCGCTCTGCTTGTGATTGCGCTCGGAATCGGAGTTAACACAGCGGTCTTTTCCGTTGTAAATACCGTACTTCTCGAGCCGCTGCCGTTTCCCGATTCGCAGTCTCTCGTGAGGATGGTTCTATTTACGCCTCAGCGGGCGCTCGATCGCGCAAGCGTTCCCGAGTTCAACTTCTGGCTTCATCAGAACTCAGTGCTTCGCGAGGTAGCCGCCTATGACACCGGCGGCGCCGGGCTGAACCTAACCGGTGGCGACCACCCACAGCAGATACAGGGTGTCCATGTCACGCATGATTACTTCTCGCTCTTCAATGCGCCGGTGATCGCGGGCCGCACCTTCACCGAAGCGGAAGATACCCTGCATGGGGGAAATGTCGTAGTGCTTAGCTATGGATTGTGGAAGGCTCGCTTCGGTGGCGACCCGACGATTGTAGGCCGGAACATCCAGTTGGATAACACGCCCTATCTCGTGGTCGGAGTTATCGGACGCGACTTCTTTAGCGAGAACCCGGCGGATGTCTGGATACCGTATCAATTCGACCTGAACTCACAGGACCGGGCGCACTATTTCACCGTAGCGGCACGTCTGCAACCGGGCGTCACCGTCGAACAGGCGAACGCTCATCTCACAGTCGCAACGGACGAGTTACGGCGAGCAGAGCCCGATGCGCTCGGTCCGCAAAATCACTACGGTGTGGTGTCGCTGCAGCAATCCATGGTCGGCGACACGCGCGCTCCGCTTCTGGTACTGCTCGGCGCGGTTGGGCTGGTCCTTCTGATCGCGTGTGCGAATGTGGCGAATCTACAACTGGCCAGAGCTTCCGCACGCAGGCGCGAATTTGCCACGCGGGCAGCTCTCGGCGCGGGCCGCTGGCACATCATCCGTCAACTCCTCGCGGAGAGCCTCCTCCTGTCGCTCACGGGCGGCCTGCTTGGATTGTTCCTTGGCAACGCCGGCGTTCGTCTTCTGCTCAGCGTCAATATCGGCGGACTTCCCAGGCTCGGCGAGGATGGGTCGGGGATCGCCCTGGATATGCGCGTGCTCCTCTTCACGCTCGGTCTATCGATACTCACCGGCATTCTCTTCGGCCTCGTTCCGGCTATAAGTGCATCGAGACGCAACCTTATTGCCGGCTTGAATGAAAGCGGAAGCCGCACCGGGACAGGTTTCGGCCGCGCCAGCTTCCGTTCCCTCCTTGTTGTCACGGAGATCGCGCTGGCTCTGGTCCTGGTGATTGGATCCTCTCTCCTGATTCGCACCTACCTCAAGTTGCAGGCAGTCGATCCCGGCTTCGACACCCATGAGACGCTGACGCTGGCGATGTCGATGAGCGGCAGTCGCTTTCAGGCGAGCGCTCCCGTGGATCAGATTATCCGCCAGGGGAGAGAACGCATCAAGGCTATCCCAGGCGTGGCTGAAGCAGCCGTGGGCAACGGGCTGCCGCTGCAGGGTGCCTTCGGGATGGCATTCGACGTCGTGGGACGCCCCAGGGGAAGCGCTCCGTTCACGGGCAGCGCGGGATACTACTCCGTCTCCCCGGGCTTCTTCGAGGCTTTCAAGATCCCCCTTCTGCGCGGCCGCACCTTTACAGACCACGACGATGCTTCAGCCAGCGGAGTGATCATCATCAACGAGGCGATGGCGAAACAGTTCTGGCCGAAGGGAGATCCGCTGCGCGACCGGATGCAGAAAGCACCTGGCGCGGGACCGGCCTTCGCGGAGCCGCCTCGCCAGATCATCGGGATTGTGGGCAATACGCTTGATGGCGGCTTCAATCAGGACGCACACCCCACGATGTACATTCCGCTGGCGCAGATGCCGGACGGCGAGACGGCGCTCAATTCGAAAGTCACTCCCCTCTGGTGGATCGTGCGCACTCACGGCGATCCGCATGCCGTAGTCGCGCAGGTGACGTCAGCGCTGCGAGAGGCCAGCAGCGGGCTTCCCGTCGCACACATCCGCACCATGGAAGAGGTCGACTACCTGCAGCTTGCCCGGCAGCGTTTCAACACCCTGCTCCTGACAGTCTTCGGGGCATCCGGTTTGTTGCTGGCTGCCGTGGGCATCTACGGCCTTATGGCTTTTTCCGTGGAACAACGCACACAAGAGCTCGGCATCCGGATGGCGCTCGGCGCACAGACGTCACAACTCCGGAACATGGTTCTTGGTGAGGGAATGGTGCTCATTGCTGTGGGCGTTATGCTGGGGATCGGAGCTGCGTTTTGGCTGAGTCGATTCCTCGCTGGCCTTCTCTTCGGAGTGAAGGCCTGGGACCCTGTCGCATTCCTTGTGACACCTTTGCTTCTCAGCAGCGTCGCCCTGGCGGCCACGTGGATTCCGGATGTCCGCGCCACCAAGGTGGATCCAATCACCGCACTGCGTTTCGAATAGCCCGCACAGGGAGGTCTCGGAAGCTCTGGCCATGGACAACGCCGCCAAAATAGCCGGGATTGCGTTAAATGGTACTGGGCCAGCGATTGTGCTGGCCCAGTACCATTCATAGTTCCTACGCTAAGCGCTTCAACGTCACTTCCATGCAGAGCCCGTCCTTTCTATCTGGGCCCAACAGGGAACATGGAGGCTCCAAAGGCAAGCGCCCCGACATCACTGCCACCAGTCCCTGCGGCCCTGAGCGGCGACGACGATAGCAGCCTAAAGTCGTTGCCGGAAGCATTCTCGAACCCCGGGGTCGCAGTGCAGAAGGATGTAGGCTCCAGTTGAGCAGAGGCGTTGTTCTTGTTGAGGAACGTCGTGATGTTGCTGCAAGTTCCGCGCTGGGAGAAGGTATTCTGCACGTTGTAGATGACCCACGAATTCACAGGTCCACCCTGGTTCTGCCATACGTTGTTGTGCCAGTCCATCGGCTTCGCATATTGCATCGAAGCCACACGAACGAAGATTCCCGCCGCGTTGTTCGTTGTCGTAATGCAGTTTGGGCAAATCCAACCCGCCGGGAAGTAGTTCGCGCTCTGCGCACACACATTCTCGTGGACATGTGCCGCCACAACGTTCATCTCCAGCGTCACGCAAGCTGAGGCGGTGTTGACGATCGTGTTGTTGAAGACATGGACATCAGAGATGTAGGGGTAATTGCTACCTTCCAATCCATTGTTGATATCGATGCCGTTGTAAAGAGAAAGCGTCGCGCTGAATCCAAGATTGGCAATGACGTTGTGATCGAAGACCTGAGCTTCATAGGAACTTGCGTCAGGAACGCTCGTGGAATTGCCGCCAGCTTGAATACCTTCTCCAAGACTGTCATGGATAAAGTTATGAGACGCCTGTCCACCTGCCGTAGCGCCGAAGAATATGTTTCCAACTGCGTTGTCCGTGCATTCATTGTTGCTGACGATGCCGCCCTTGTTGAGGTAAAGCGCGTCTCGCATCAGACCTGCCTGGCCGTATCGAATGCATGCTGCGTTGTGGCTGCGTCCATAGCTGTACTGGATAACTGGGTAGTTCGAGGTCACGCCCCCGATGGTCCTGGTGCCGTCAATTCCCGAGAGGATAAAGTTCGCATGCGACGTGTCGCCCCGGCCGTAGTAGGTATCGATCATTCCCGACCAGCTATCGGAGATCGAATTGCCGCGCACCAGGTGGGGATCCGTGTCGCCTGATGCGCGAAGAACCACGCAGGCTTCCAGATTTGCAGTCCTGCTGGTGTTATAGCCCCATGCCAGCGTGTCGCTGACGGTATCGCCTGTGTTCCAGCAAGTCGCATGCGAGATAGTGATGTTCTCGTTCGTCCAGTACATCCCGGGAGTCGTGGAACTCGAATACGGGAAGGACATCACGCCGCTCTTGAGCTGGTGGGCAAACTGAATGTGTGTCACGGACACGTAGTTCACTCCGCGCAGAAGGATCCCGTACGATCTGTGCGTCGCGTAGAACGTGTGGTGTGAGGGATCAGATCCATCAGCAAGATGGACGTAGAGTTCGTTCGCCAGGGCGCCGTTCTGAGAGGTCGACGCATAGTAGAAGCTTCCGCTATCGACTCGCCCGAAGAACTTGAGGCCACGGCCAGTTGCTGCTATGGCTGTAAGAGTCGGGATCGAGCTGCATCCACGATTTACGTTGTAAGTCACGCTTGCCGGTACCCCAGAGATCGATGTGACTGTGCCGTCCACTTCACAGGCGACGCCGCCAATCGAACCCCCACCTATTGAAGAAAAGGTAAAGCTCGCAGGATAACCAGTTCCACCATAGAGCGAGAAGGAAACCGATCCTCCTCCAATCACCTCAACGTTTTGCAGACCCGTGTTGGTAGGCGAGAAGACCTGCGAGGTCTGGCCGCCAGCGGCGGCGCTCGTGGCGTAGGGGCTTTCCCAAACTCCACCTAGCCCAAGAACTCCAATGGTGGCGGTCTGGGGTGTATTTCCTCCATTCATCTGGTAGAGACCGGTGGAGGGGTCAAGAACCGAATCCCATGGCTCATAGGTCGTGGCGCCTCGTGAATCATAGTTACCTACAAAGTTCGGCACCGGGATAAGTTGAGGCGCCTCGGTGAGCTTATCGATGTAGAGCTTTTGGGGCGCGACGGCCAGTTGTGTCGAGTACACTCCATTTCCGAGTGCTCTCCAGACAAGCCCCGCAAGCGGGTCGGCGGCATCGATAATAGGGTCGGAGCCTGAGGCGTACTTACCAAATACGATGGGGGCCCCTGAGGTACCGGAGCAAACTGCCGGATTGCTCGTCAGCGTGGTTGTCGATGTCGCTTTGACCAGGTTGTCGCAGTGAATGAAATCATCGGTAAAGCGCTCTCCCGCACGAAGCAGAACCTGATCGCCCGGCTGGAGGAGTGGCGTAATGGTATTCACCTTTGCGATCGTCTTGAACGCGGTCGCGGCTGTAAGACCATTGTTCGTATCGGATCCAGCCTTGTTATCAACGTAATAAGTCGTGGCCGCATGAGCTAAACCAGCATGGAGCAGAATGAAGAACATCGCGGCGGCAAAGGACCGAGTGCGTCCAGGCCGTCCCGAGACAGTTGCAGCATCGTGGACGCTCTGAACCCCTGAGAGGGTCGAGCTGGCGAGTGAGGGACCTGAGGAAATCAAATTGAACAAGCCCTTCAAGGAACTTCCAAGTACTACAGTGGTCTTACGGCATAAGTTAATCATGTTCTGTTTATCGGGGTACACGGCGGAAAGCCCTATTCCTCGTCCGATGTAACACCTGTGTCATCCGGGGTAGCGGTCATACCTCTGACGTCTAGTCACGCGACCGGATGGGTGTACCAGAGTTCCGAAGGTATTTAGAACGACTGACGACGAGAGGGTACCGCGGACCAAATAGCCGCTGTTTTCCATCGAAATTGCGCTCAGTCATAGGAGAGCGTGCGTTGTCTGCCAAACGGTGGCACTGTCCACAAACGTGGGAGACGTGGGACGCACAGGCGGAACAACTGACCAGCGTCCTCCTTTCGATACAGAGCAAGGATCCTAGAGATTACTCGGGGCATTGCAACAAAGACCTTGCCGATGGGGGCCAGCGAGCGGGGCTGAACCGTTTGGCAGCGGTTTTCAAATGCACCATGGGTCTGTGCTGCTCATCCACTCTCTTTGACAACCGTTCGTTGCGAGTCATAGAGTAGTCGATGCGCCGCGGCGCGTTAACGTTTACATCGAGTTGCAGCCTGTTTTGGAAGCACGCTGCGTCTGTTTTCAATCACCATGGAACCGAGCAGTGCCGCATCCAAGAAATAGTGCAGTAGCTTAAGTATCGACGTTTCAACTTTTCACAAGCATGCCTTCAGATCTGTGGAGAAACTGGAGCGCATTTTCAACTAATTCGGCTGGCCTGAACCCACTTCGCGTCCACGCGGGGTTCGCTAAACCACGCTCGAAATTCACCGGGATCGACGATCGTCCCGGGGTTCCACTCAGGAGAAACATGATTTTTACTACGTTTTTTACAATCCGGAGGCTGGCGCTTTCTCTCGCCGTGCTGTTGATCCTCGGATCTCTGCCGCAGGCGTTCGCGCAGATGGACCAGGGTTCCATCGTTGGCACGGTCATCGATCCCACAGGCGCGATCGTACCGGGAGCCCACGTGAAACTCACGAACGAGCAGAACGGTTTCGCTCTCGAGCGCGTCGCCGACGACAGCGGCTCCTATGTCTTCACCCCGATCAAGATCGGCACCTACACCCTCACCGTCTCAGCCTCGGGTTTCCGTACTTTTGAGCAAAAATCAGTAAACGTTACCGCAGGCGCGCGCATTGAAGTGCCGCTCACCCTCAGCATCGCTTCCAGCGATCAAACCATCGAAGTCAGCGCCGCGCCACCCGCTCTCCAGACCCAGGAAGCCTCCACCGGCGCCACCGTTTCCGCTGAAGCGATCGTCCAGACGCCCCTCCTCAATCGCAATCCGATCTTTGTCGCGCAGCTCACCCCAGGCGTCGTCCCGGCCGAGCAGGGATCGCGCGGCGCGAACAAGGGTGACTTCTCCGCAAACGGCCAGCGTTCGCAGCAGAACAACTACATCCTCGATGGCGTCGACAACAACGCCGTCCTCGTCGACATCCCGAACGGCGCCTCCTACGTCATCAAGCCCGTCCCCGATGCGCTTGCCGAGTTCAAGGTCCAGACCAGCAACTACAACGCAGAACTCGGACGCGCCGCCGGTGCGGTCGTCAACATGAGCATCAAGTCCGGCACCAACCAGATCCACGGCTCCATGTGGGAGTACTGGCGCAACGACATCCTCAACGCGCGCGACTACTTCCAGACCACGGTACCGAAGTACCGTCAGAACCAGTTCGGCGGTACCCTCGGTGGACCGATCCTCAAGAACAAGCTCTTCGTCTTCGGTGACGTCGAAGCCAACCGCATCATCTTCGGCCAGACCTCCGTCAACTCCGTGCCCACCGCGCTCATGCGCACTGGCGACTTCAGCGAGTTGCTCAGCCCCTCGCTCACCGGCAACAACGTCCGCACCCTCTACCAGCCTGGCTCAGCAGGCACCGTACTGCAGCAGTGCAACGGCCGCCAGAACGTCTTCTGCCAGAACCAGCTCAGCAGCGTCTCTGAGAATGTCCTGAACGCTCTGCCTGCGCCCAACTACGGAGTCGCCGGTCAAACCTACAACAACTACCTCTTCCAGAGCTCGGCAAGCGACAACACCGTCCAATACGACGGACGTGTCGACTGGAACGTCAGCGATCACGACCAGGTCTTCTCTCGCTACAGCGTCTTCAACGAAGCCCAGACCTTCCCCCAGCCCTTCGGCATTCTCGATGGCGGCGGCTTCGGCTCCGACGGCAGCATCAGCAACAAGGGCCGCAACTTCACCGCCAGCGAAACGCACTTCTTCTCGCCCACTCTCTCGAACGAGCTCCGCTTCGGATACAACTGGATCAACGCAAAATACCAGCAGGCTTATGCCAACACCGATGTCTCCTCGCAACTCGGTATCGGCGGCATTCCTTTCTCGGCTGGCAACGGCGGAACCCCGAACTTCAGCATCAGCGGCCTGACGTCCTTCGGCTCGCCCGAGTATGTGCCCACCGACGAGTATGAGAACGTCGCACAGCTTCTCGACAACGTCTCGAAGGTCATCGGAAAGCACACCCTCAAGGTCGGCGTAAACTTCCAGCGCATCCGCGTCCAGACCCTGCAGCCCACCGCATCGCGTGGCGGCTTCAACTACACCGGCAAGTACACCCAGATCCCCGGCGAGTCCTCCACCACGGGCTTCGGCGCGGCGGACATGATCACCGATCAGATGGAGAGCGCCTCCATCTCCAACTCCTCCACCGTGCGCAACCAGCGCTGGTATCGCTCCGCATACGTCCAGGACGACTGGCAGCCGATGCCGAAGCTGACCCTGAACCTAGGCTTGCGTTGGGAGTACTTCCAGCCCGTCGAAGAACTCAACAGCCGCCAGGCCAACTTCCTCGTCGACTTCGCCAATAACTCCGCGCAGTTCCTCCTTCCCAACGGCGCGAAGCAGTACACGCTGCCCACCGCCCTGCTCACCGAGCTGGCCGCGAACAACGTGCCCGTTGTCTACACCAGCAATAACTCCCTGGCGAACGCGCAGAAGGTCAACTTCTCGCCTCGCTTCGGCTTCTCCTATGAGGTCGGCCCGAAGACCGTCGTGCGCGGAGGCTTCGGCATCTTCTTCGGCGGCATCGAAGCGGTCGGCTTCTTTCCGAATCTCGGAGCCAACGCACCCTTCCTCTTCACCTCCAACCTCCCCAGCGGAGCATGCACCACGGCGGGATGCCCGACGGATGGCGTGACGCTTGAGAACGGCTTCAATCAGGCAATCGCGGTCGGTCTTTCCAACTACGTCTCCACGCCTGACTTCCGCATGTATCCCAAGAATATCCAGACTCCCTACACGGAGGCGATGAACCTCTCCTTGCAGCAGCAGATCACCCCCAACACCACCGTGACGCTCGCCTACGTTGGCGACCTCGGCCGTCACCTGACCTCAAATCCGAAGGCAAACCAGATCACCACGCTGCTTACCCCCGGAGCGAACGTGCAGGCCGCGCGTCCGTTCAACCAGTTCGGCGCGAGCAGCCTGGAGTCCTACTCTGCCGTCAGCAACTACAACGGGGTGCAGGCCACCATGGAACACCGCGCGGGCCGCGGTCTCTACATGCTCGCGACCTACACCTTTGCCAAGAACCTCGATGATGCCTTCCTCCCGCTTGGCGCCAGTGGCCAGTCCGGATCGGGCTACCGTAACTGGCGTCAGCTCGGATACGGTTACGATTACGGCCCATCCTTCGCCGACACGCGGCATCGCGCCGTGGTCAACCTCCAGTACGATCTGCCCTTCGGCATGGGCCGCCAGTACATGAACAAGTCGCACGTCGCGGATGCGTTCATCGGCGGCTGGTCCCTCACCACGCTCTTCCGCGTTCAGTCGGGCCAGCCCCAGATCGTTCAACCCAACAACGACCCCACCAACGGAGCCGCCCAGGCGCAGGCCATCCGCGTCGGCGACGCCAGGAGCACCAACCTCGCGAACCCGGGAACAGGCGTAACCTGCGCCACAAAGACCGGCACCGTCGCAACCTGGTTCAACCCCTGCGCCTTCACCAATCCTCCGGTCGCCACCAGCGCCACCGACATCGCTGCCTACGGCGGCTATGGACGTGACGCCGTCTACGGCCCCGGCTACAACCGCGTCGACCTCTCCCTCTCGAAGAAGTTCACGCTCTATCGTGAGACCTCTCTCGACATCCGGGGCGACCTCTTCAACGCGCTCAACACTCCTGCCTACGGCCAGCCGAATGCAACCATCGGCAGCGGCTTCGGGCAGATCACCAGCACCCGCTTCGGAGGATCGGGAACAGGAGCCGAGACACCGGATGCACGCGTGGCTCAACTCTCTGCCCGCTTCCACTTCTAACCAAAAGGAACCCGAACATCACAAGCCGCGGAGCTCCAAAGCTTCGCGGCTTTTGCACGTCTACGGGAGCGCCCCGAAGGGTCACGCGTTCGGGAACAAAGGCAGCCAAGCCCGCGTTTCCGGGGGAAGCGGACACAACGGTTCATGCAGACTTCCTGCGGCTACTCCCGTTTAAGCGCCTGCATCGGATCGGTGGAAGCGGCACGCCGAGCCGGCAAAAGGCTTGCGGCCACGCCAACAGCAAGGAGAAGGCAAACCGAGCTGGAAAGAATCGCCGCGTTGTAGGCCGTCACCTGGAAGAGGAGGCTTTGCAGCACACGGGCAAAGCTGAAGGCTACCGCGATACCCGCGATCCCTCCGGCCATCACCGGCGAAAGACCGTCCAACAACACCAACCGATAGATATTTCCACGCTGTGCTCCAAGGGCGAGTCGCAGACCCAGTTCCCTCTGGCGTTGGACGACTGAATAGTTGACGACCCCAAAGACACCGATACCTGCCAACAGCAAAGCGCTTATAGCGAACAGGATCAGAAGATCCAGCTCGAAACGCCGGTTCGCGAGCGAATCCACGACGACCCCACTCATCGTATTCACCGCCGGAACAGGAACCTCCGGGTCGACGCTCCAGATGCTCTTGCGAATAGCATCCGCGATCGTGCTCGAATCCTGGCGGGTACGCACGAGCAGACCTGCGCTGTTATCGTTCCGGTACCAATAGGGCATGTAGACCATCATCGGATCCGGCTTGGAGAGCGATACGGTTCTGGCATCCGCCGCGACACCAACCACGGTAAAGATCGTGTCGCTCTGGCCGCCTCTATGAAATTCTTGACCGATCGGGTTTCTCCCCGGCCAAAGCGTACGCGCCGTAAGCTCCGAGAGGACGGTATAGTTCTTGCCTTCGTCTCCAGGCTGCAGAAAGCGGCCCGCGACCAGCGGAAGATGAATCACGTCAAAATAACCTGGTGTAACCCACCGAAAATGTTCGGAGGGTATCTGCATCGCGGGGCGGGTGTCGCCCGGGACGCGAATCATGTCGATCCATGAATCACCCGTAAGAGGCAAAACACTCACTGCCGCAGCGCCTTCGACGCCGGGTAGCTGCGTCAGGCGATCTGTCGCCTCTTTGAAGAAGGCTGCACGCGCTTTCTTATCCGCATAGGATTTCTGCGGAAGGTTGAGAGTCGCAGTGACAATATGGCTGGCCTCAAAACCGCGATCGACGTGGAGCAGTCGAAAGAGGCTTGTCGTCAATAGACCTGTCATCAGGACGAGCGCCATGCTCACCCCGACCTCCGCGCCAACCAGGATTCTGCGCAGCCGTTTACTGCTGGAGGATTCGCTCCCTAAGCGTGCTTCGCTTTGCAGGACCTCGTGAGGATCCGTTCGGGCCGCCTTCCACGCCGGGACCGCGCCGGCGAACACGGCCGTGAGCAGAGCCAACGAAACAGCAAAAGCCGCGCCGACCCAGTCGAGATGCAGTGGGCCACGGAAGTCGAGCGCGGGAGGAAGATACTGCTGCATCATCGGGATGATCCCGGCCGCGAGCAGAAGACCAAGCGCTCCTCCGGCTGCGGCAAGGACGACCGTCTCGCGCATCCCCACGCGCAGGATCTCGGCGCGGCTTGCCCCAAGAGCAGCCGCGATCGCAAGTGACTGCTTCTGGCTCGCGGCTCGCGCCAGTAGAAGATTGGTGATGTTGACGCAGCCAACAAGCAGCAGTCCCGCAACGGCACAGAGCAGGAGCAACAGTGGCGTTCGATTGCTACCCACCAGCGCCCCCTGAAACGGACTCACCACCGCAGAGAGGGTGCCTTGTTCGTCCGGGGCAAGTCCACGCATGATCGAACCTTGCAGGGCGTTGATCTCGGCACTCGCCTGCAATGCAGATACACCCGGGACCAACCGGGCCAGCCCGAAATAATTGAAATCACCCATCTTCTCTTGGAGTTGCTCGGTGGCGAAGGCTAGTGGCACCAATGCCTCCGCAGGTTGCGGAGGCGTGCTATCCGCGCTCGCAAACGTCTCGAGTACGGGCAGGTGGAAGGATGGCCCCATCACGCCAATCACCGTATAGGGAAAGCCATTGAGCAACACGCTCTTTCCGAGGATCGCCGGATCACTTCCGTATTGCTGACGCCAGAGCTGATCCATCAGGATGATGACGTGATCGTGACCCGGTTGCGCCTCTTGGGCCGAGAAGGCACGACCAAGCAGCGGTGAGGAGTCGAGTACGGAAAAGACGCCTGGCGTCGTGCGCAAAACCCCAATCCGTAGCGGGCGAGCTCCGCCGCCAAGCGGCATGGAGGACTCCTGCATCACCGCCATCGATTGGATGGTGTGCGCGTTCTGGCTCCAGAACACAAAATGATTCGCGTTGATCGGCAGCGTCGGGTAGATATCGCGAAACTCCGCAACCTGTTCTTCCATCACGATGAGCTGCTCGGCGTGATGATAAGGAAGCGGCTTCAGAAGAACGTCATAAACAAGCGTGAAGATCGCCGTGGTTGCGCCGATTCCAACAGCAAGGGTCAAGAGGACCGTCAAAGCGAAGCCCGGCGACTTCTTCAGCTTGCGGACCGCATAGCGAAAGTCATCCAACACCTTATCCACGGCAAACCTCCGATCGGCATCTGGTAGACCTGCATTTCAAGGTCCATGTCTCGACAAGTTAAGCCATGGCTGTGAAAGGGCTTAGCTGCACGCGAGGACGGGTTCTGGATAAACCTATGTCCGAATGCGATGACGTATGTCCAGACATGGACACTAAGGAGCCGACGAACCGCACATGCTCTGTTTCCCACGCAAGCGGCTCGGAAGAACGGCCACACCACACAGTACGACGGTAACGGGACGGATAGATATACTCGTCTCAGTGACGCCTTGATGAACAAATTCACCCGCCGACACTTCCTCCAACAAAGCTTCTCGTTCTCCGCCCTTGCCTTACTTGCCTCGAAAGGCGTTCTTCAAGCAGAAGCGTTTGCCCAGGTGGCTCCCGCCCCAGACTCGCATCACCTCTTCGCCGTCGGCGACTGGGGTGACGAAAACTCGCAGACGCAGCAAAAGGCGGTAGCTGCCGCGATGCTCGGCTACAAGGCAAAGAATAATCTCACGGTCGAGAATCTCCTCATGCTGGGCGACAACTGGTATGGCTGGCTCTTCGGCGGCGAGAAATCCGAGCGGTGGAAGTCGCAGTTCGAAGACATGTACCCTGCCTCTGCATTCCCCGGAAAGTGCTACGCCGTCCTGGGCAACCACGACTATGAGAAGCGGCCATCCAGCAAGGCAGAAGCGCAGTTAGCCTACGCCGCCGAGGCGCACTCCCGATGGACCATGCCGAACCGCTGGTACACCTTCCAGTTCCCGGAGTCGCAACCTCTGATCCGCGTCCTGGCCCTCGATAGCAACTTCCCCGAAACCCGTGAGCGCGGTTTCCTCCACAACCCCACCCTCATCCAGAGCCAGGTAGACGAACAGTTGACATGGCTCAAGAACGAGCTTGCGAAGCCCTCCCAGGCTCCGTTTACTGTCGTCATGGCGCATCATCCCATCTTCTCCAACGGCGACCACGGCGATACGCCCGCACTGATCCGCGACTGGAACAAGCTGCTCCTCGACAATCGCGTTCACCTCTACCTCTGTGGGCACGACCACGACCTCCAGCATCTGGAGTTTGAGGGCAGCCCCATGTCGTACGTCATCTCCGGCGGCGGCGGAGCCGCGCTCCATCCGCTCAAAATCAGCCCGGCCAGGCGCGGCCCCTACGGCATGCAGGTAGCCGGATTCACGCACCTTGAAGTGTCCGCATCCCAGATGACCATCCGTCAGATAGACAGCAGCGGAGCCGTGCTGCACAGCTTCGTCAAATACCCTGACGGCCGCGTCGCTCTTGGCTGAGAGTGTCCCCGCCGACTTCCGCTGACCGCCACTCGGTCGCGGACCATCGAAAGTACGGCGCCGGCTGCCTCTAACCAGATACAGTGGGACAGCCGTCATCCTCCCGATCACGCGCGAAGAGGCCACCCATGCTGACCCGTCGAGCCCTCCTGAAGTCCACCGTCGCCGCCGCTGCCGTCTCTGCCCTCCCCATCAGGTCCTGGGCCTCTCCCACCACCGGCGCGACAGTCCTCGAGCAGTTCAGTTACGACAAGATCAAGCTCCTCCCCGGCCCGCTCCACGAGCAGTTCACCTATCACCACCGACTCCTCCTCTCGCTCGACAACGACAAGCTCCTGAAGCCCTTCCGTGAGCGCACCGGCCTCGCCGCGCCCGGAGAAGACATGGGTGGCTGGTACTCCAACTCTCCCTTCTTCGATCCCCACGGCTCCTTCGACGGCTTCGTCCCCGGCCACTCCTTCGGCCAGTACCTCTCCGCGCTCTCCCGCGCCTCCGTCATCACCAGCGACCCCGCCACCCGCGCCAAGGTTCAAGCCCTGGTTACCGGAATCTCCCCCACGCTCACCAGCCGCTTCTACGACAACTACACCCTCCCCGCCTACACCTTCGATAAGACCTGCTGCGGACTTCAGGAAGCTTATGCCATTGCCGGCATCGCCTCCGCCGGTCCCGCGCTCGATACCGCCCTCGCCGCCGCACTCCCGCATCTCCCCGAAAAAGCCCTCTCCCGTCCCGAGCAGCGCGTCCGCCCCCACACCAACGAGGCCCAGACCTGGGACGAGACCTATACCCTCCCAGAAAACCTCTTCCTCGCCTACAAGCGCACCAACAAGCCCGCTTACCGTGATGCCGCCATCCGCTTTCTCGAGGACGATCTGTACTTCAATCCCCTCTCCGAAGACATCAACGTCCTCCCCGGCGAGCACGCCTACTCGCACGTGAACGCCTTCTCCTCCGCCATGCAGGCTTATCTCGTTCTAGGCAGCGAGAAGCACCTCCGCGCCGCCAAGAACGCCTTCCGCATGCTCGAAGCTCAAAGCTTCGCCACCGGAGGCTGGGGACCCGGCGAAACCCTTCTCCGTCCCAACACCGACGAACTTGCCCACTCCCTCTTCACGCAGGCAGCCTCCTTCGAGACACCCTGCGGGGCCTACGGCCACTTCAAGATCACCCGCTATCTCCTTCGCGTCACCGGCGACCCCCACTATGGCGACTCCATGGAGCGCGTCCTCTACAACACCGTCGCCGGTGCCAAGCCCATGCTCGCCGACGGCTCCGCCTTCTACTACTCCGACTTCACCCAGACCGGCCACAAGACCTACGCGCGCGACAAGTGGCCCTGCTGCTCGGGAACTCTCCCCCAGATCGCCGCCGACTACGGCATCTCCACCTATCTCTCCGGCACCCCGCAAACCAAGGCCGGCCCATCCTCCCGCAACGGCCTTACGGTCATCCTCTACATTCCGTCGCAAGTCACCTTCGACCACGCCGGCTCCCCCATCACCCTCACCCAGGAAACAACCTACCCTGCCACGCCCACAACCTCTCTCCGCCTCGAATTAGCTAAAGAAGCCGAGTTTCCCATCACCATCCGCATCCCTGCCTGGTCAGGCCCAGCCACCCGCGTCCTTATCAACGGCAAGCCCGCCGATTCAGAAGTCCAGCCCGGAACCTTCCACACTCTGCACCGCACCTGGAAGTCCGGCGACCGCATCGAGCTCGCCTTCGAGATGCCCCTCCGCACCGAGACCCTCACCGCCTCGATGACCCGCACCGACCTCCCCGCCCCGCACTCATCCGCGCCCCTCACGACTACGCCCGCAGCGCCCATCCTCCAGAAGGAGACCACCTCCCAGGTCCGTCTCGCCGCCCTGATGCGCGGCCCTGTCGTCTTCATGGCAACCGGCGCATGGCCAACCGAAGTAGCCGAAACCGACCTGACCTCCGCCAAGGTCGCCTCCTCCGGCGAATCCCTCGTCGTCCAACCCGACACCCCATCCGCGACGACGTTCAAACCCTACACTCTCATCGGAGACGAAACCTACCGCACCTACCAGCCCTTGAAGTCCTCTTAGCCTTTACCGAGTAAGGCCGAAAGCGCACGCGCGCCCCACGTCCCGAAAAGGCATGGCTAGGACATTTGCCCCGTGACATTTTCGTGAAATTAGGGTGAGATCATCCGAAGCAATAAACCTAAAAAGACTTTCCTGCTACCCTGCGCGCTCCGCGTTAGGTCCACGTCACTACCGAGATGCAGGAAAGCCAGATCCAAAAGCCGTTGGCCGAGGTAAAGCAGCGTTCCCCAGGGTAAGCGTTCGCTGCTCTTGTTCATCGTTCCTCTTCGTTTCTTAGAAAAAGATAGCGTTTCAACTACTCATGGAGGCTGCATGCAGAAGAAGTTAATGAGGCCGTTTGTCTTTTGTCTCTTTGTCTTTGGCGTACTGGTCTACGCTCACGCTGCAATCACCGGCTCTATCTCCGGCCGCGTGCTCGATCCGAGCAAGGCAGTCATGCCCGGCATCACCGTCACCGCCCTCAACGAAGACACCAAGCTCGTTCAGACCGTCAAGACCGATAACCAGGGCTTCTACGTCTTCAACGCCCTCGCCATCGGCAACTACACCATCAGCGTCAGCACCCAGGGCTTCAAGGACTACCAGACCACTGGCATCAAGGTCGACGCCAACTCCGCCCTCCACATCGACGTGCCCCTCTCCGTAGGCTCCGTCACCGAGACCGAGAACGTCAGCGCCAACGCCCTTCAGGTCGAGACCCAGAACACTCAGCTCGGCGAAGTCATCGAGGCCGAAAAGATTACGTCCGTGCCCCTCAACGGACGCGCCTTCACCGATCTCCTCTCCCTCCAGCCTGGCGTCTCGCCCTACAAGAGCACCACCGAAGGCGGCCGCACCGTCTCCGGCGATCTCAACTCCGGAAACCAATCCGTCAACGGCGGCCGCGAAGCCTCGAACGGCTACATGATCAACGGTGCCGACGCCAACGAAGGCGTCTATAACGGCGCCAGCATCATCCCCAACCTCGACTCCATCGCCGAGTTCCGCATCATCACCAACAACTTCGACGCCGAGTACGGAAACTTCAGCGGCGGCCAGGTCAACGTTGTTACTAAGTCCGGAACAAACACCATCCACGGCGACGTCTTCGACTTCCTCCGCAACACCGACCTCGACGCAGCTAACTACTACTCCAACCACCTTCGCGGAACCTTCATCCAGAACATCTTCGGCGGAACCATCGGCCTCCCCATCAAGAAAGACAAGGCTTTTTTCTTCGCCGACTTCCAGGGCACAAAGCAGATCAAGGGAGCCACCCAGAACTACCAGGTTCCCTCAGACGCTAACCGCACGGGCGATCTCTCCGATGGCGGTAGCTCCCCCATCAACTCCACCGTCCAGGGCACCGCATGGGCGACTGACCTCTCCAACCGCCTCGGCTACGCCGTCGCTGCCGGCGAACCCTACTACACCCCCGGCTGCGTCACCACCGACGTATGCGTCTTTCCCAACGCCGTCATTCCCCAGAAAGCCTGGTCTCCTGCGGCCCTCGGAACGCTGAAGTACATTCCCACGGCCAACGCAGCTGGCAACTTCTACCAGACCTCCGCCTACTCCGCCCATCTCGCCGACTACAAGGGTGCCGGACGCTTCGATCTCAACACCCGCTTCGGCAACTTCTTTATGTACTACTACCAGGACAGCTTCAGTGTCACCGACCCATACGCCGGAGCCTCCGTCCCCGGCTTCGACGCAGCCAACAAGGGCCGTGCCCAGATGGCCAACATCGGCCTCACCACTGTTCTAAAAAACAACGCAGTAAATGATTTCCGCTTCTCGTACCTGCGCGACGTCAACCAGCTCGGAACACCCATCGGCGGAACCGGTGTCACGCTCAGCTCGCTCGGCTTCGTCACTCCTTGGGGAGCATCCACCGGCGGCATCTCCGCCATCAACGCCAGTTCGGAAGGTGTCCCGAACATTGGCTTCAACAACTTCAGCTTCGGAACCCCCGCTGACAACCTCGGCCAATACAACAACACTTTCCAGTTCCTCGAGAGCTACACCAAGGTCATCGGCGAACACACCTTCCACTTCGGCGTGAACTACCACTACGACCAGATCAACGAGCGCAACTACTACGGCGCCAACGGCCAGTTCGGCTTCAGCGGGCAGGAGACCGGCAGCGACTTCGCCGACTTCCTCATCGGTGCGCCAAGCTACTTCATCCAGGCCAGCCAGCAGATCCTCGACTCCCGCAGCCACTACCTCGGCGTCTTCGCGCAGGATTCCTACCGCGTGAAGCCGAACCTCACCCTCAACTACGGCATCCGCTACGAGATCACCACCCCCTGGTACGACACCCAGAACAAGCTTGAAGCCATCATCCCCGGCGAGCAGTCCGTCGTCTTCCCCGGCGCGCCCAAAGGCTACGTCTTCCCCGGTGATCCCGGAGTGCCTCGCACCCTCGCCGGCATCCGCTATAACAACTTCGCTCCACGCCTCGGCTTCGCCTACGCGCCTGACTTCGGCGACGGCCTCCTCGGCAAGCTCACCGGAGGAAACGGCAAGCTCAGCGTTCGCGGCGGCTACGGCATCTTCTACACCAACATCCAGGACGCCACCGGCTTCGTTGAAGTGGGCGACGCCCCTTACGGCCTCTTCTACGCCTCACCCGTCCCATCACGCTTCGAGAACCCCTTCATCGACCGCGCTACCGGTAACAGCGAAGGCCAGCGCTTCCCCTTCGCCTTCCCGCCCACCGGCGTCTCGGCCTCAAAGCCCGACACCACTTTCAACTGGCCGTCCGTCCTTCCCATCTCCGGCTCACTCGTCTTCGATACAAAGAACGTGACGCCCTACACCCAGAGCTTCTACTTCGGCATCCAGCGTGAGTTCGGCGGCCAGACTGTCTTCACCGCCAACTATGTCGGAACCCTCGGCCGCCACCTCCTCACCACCGAGGAATCCAACCCCGGCGATCCCAACCTCTGCCTCGCCCTCAGCGATCCCAACGCCCTCGCGCCCGGCCAGACCCCATGCGGCCCTGGCCTCGAGACCAGCACCTACACCTTAGCCAACGGCTCCGTCGTCCAGGGAACCCGCACCACCCTCGGCATCAACTTCGCCAGCAACCCCTACATGCGCACCATCGCAAGCTCCACCTACAACTCGCTGCAGACCAGCATCCACCACAGCGGCAAGGTCGTCGAAGTCCTCCTCGGCTACACCTTCGCCAAATCCATGGATAACGGCTCCGGTCAAAGCGACAGCACCAATGTCCTCAACCAGCGTCTGAGCCGCGGCCTCTCGAACTTCGATGTTCGACACAACGTCGTCGGCAGCTACACAGTCCAGCTTCCCTTCAACGACTTCATCGGCAAGGATGGTTGGGCCACCTACGTCACCAAGGGCTGGGCTGTCTCCGGCATCACCACCCTCGCCAGCGGCCGTCCCGTAACCTTGCAGGAGACCGACGACAACTCGCTCACCGGCACCAATAACGATCTCCCCACCTACGACCCCACCATGGGCAAGCTCTCCGGAGATCACAACCCCCGCAACGGGAACCCATACTTCAACATCAACCTCTTCTCGCCGGAGCCTCTCGGCCAGTTCGGCAACTCCAACCGACGCTTCTTCCACGGACCCGGCATCAATAACACCGACCTCGCCCTCCTGAAGAACTTCACCTTCGCCCGCGAAACCAGCGTCCAGTTCCGCGCCGAAGCCTTCAATGTCTTCAATCACACCCAGTTCAACGGCCCATCCGGCAATGTCAATAACTCCGGCGTAGGCGGCTTCGGCTACATCACCTCCGCCAACGACCCCCGCATCATGCAAGTCGCCCTGAAGCTCCTCTTCTAACCAGAACCCACACAAACCACCGGGTGCCCCACCTTCGCCGACAGCCTCATCGTCGGCGAAGGTGGAAGCCGAAGCCGCTCAACCGTCAGGCCGTTGCCGTTGCATTTGCTTCTCTGGTTGTCATTCCCAAAGGGAATCTGCGCCTGCCGTTGCCCTTACACCTGCCCGTCTAAAGCCGCTTGCTTAACAGGCGTGCCAAAACCACTCAACGCGCAACGCGGCTTCAACCACTGGGGTACGCTTTCCAAGAGCCCATGCCAATCAAAGCCGCCATCCTCCTGCTCGCGCTACTCCCCTCCCTCGCACTTGCCCAGACAATCCAGCCCCTGGACCCATCCTTCTCCACCCTGATCGCCCCCCAGGCCAAATTGAACATCATGGGCAAAGGCTTCGGCTTCACCGAAGGCCCCGTCTGGGACCTCGCCGGCTACCTTTACGTCAGCGACGAAGAAAAGAACACCATCTCCCGCCTCTACCCCGACGGCCACCGCGAGCAACTCCTCTCCCTCGGCGACCCCGACGGCAGCACCCTCGACGCGCAAGGCCGCCTCATCGACTGCGCCAGCGTTCTCCGCGGCATCATCCGTCTCTCCCCCGACGGCAAGACCTACGACATCCTCGCCGACCACTTCGAAGGCAAGCGCTTCAACAGCCCCAACGATGTCGTCCCCGGCCCCGACGGAGCCCTCTACTTCACCGACCCCACGCTCGATCTCGTCGCCGGCGAAAAGCAGGAGATCCCCTACCAGGGCGTCTACCGCCTCGCCCCCGACGGCAAAGTAACTCTCCTCACCAAGGACCTCGATCAGCCCAACGGCCTCGCCTTCACCCCCGACGGCCAGTTCCTCTACATCGACGACTCCGCCCGCAAGAACATCCGCCGCTACCGCGTCCACCCCGACGGCACCCTCTCCGACGGCATCCTCTTCGCCGACGAGAACGTCCCCGGCGCCAAAGGCGTCCCCGACGGCATGAAGCTTGATCTCCAGGGAAATCTCTACGTCACCGGCCCCGGCGGCATCTGGGTCTGGAACCCGGCCGGCCGGCACCTCGGCACCATCCTCGTCCCCGAGCAGCCCGCCAACCTCGCCTGGGGCGGCCCACATAACAGCCTCCTCTTCATCACCGCCGGAACATCCGTCTACACCCTCGAAACCAAAGCCACAGGCTTCGTCCCCTACCTTCATAAGGAACCCAAGCGATGAAGCATCTCCTCTCCCTGGCCCTCGCTCTTGGTCCGCTCGCCATGTACGCCCAAACCCCCTGCTCCGTCCACCCCGTCACCTACCAGGGCTGGGAAGCGCAGGAGGTCACCAACCAGTGGCTCAAGCTCACTGTCGTCCCCCAGCTCGGCGGACGCCTCATGCAGGTCGAGTTCGACGGCCACCCCTACCTCTTCGTCAACCCCAAGTTCCGCGGCCAGTACATCTCCCCCACCGAAGCCAAGGGAGGCTGGATCAACTACGGCGGCGACAAGATCTGGCCCATGCCCGAGGGGGACCAGGACGACCACCACTGGGTCCTCGCCTCCACCGCCATCGACGACCTGCCCTACGCCTTCAAAGTCCTCTCCCAGGGCAAAGAGTGCGCCGTCCAGCTCGACGGCCAACCCGACACCATCACCGGCCTCCAGTACAGCCGCACCATCACCATCTCCGCCACATCCCCCGAGATCCACTTCCACGCCGTGACGAAAAACGCCGCCACTCACCCCATCGAATGGTCCGTGCAATCGGTATCTCAATACGACCTCTCCGACCACACCAACCCCACCGATTACAACCACGACCTCTACGCCTACACCCCAGCAAAGCCCAACTCCACCTACCCCGACGGCTACCACGTCCGCTCCGGCCTCGCCGACGACCCTTCCTTCTCCATCCAGAAAGACCTCTTCCAGCTCCACTGGAAATACTTCGAAAATGAAGTCTGGCTCGACTCCCCCGCAGGCTGGCTCGCCGTCCTCGACCGCCAGAGCCACTTCGGCATGATCGAGCACTTCACCTACATCCCCGCGGGCAACTATCCCGGCAAAGCCACCACCATCTTCTACAAGAACGGCCCCGGCGTCCGCTTCGACAAGCAGGACCACGCCACCATCCCCGACACCACGCAGCTAGCCACGCCCTACTACATGGAAGCCGAGATCAACAGCCCCATCGTCAAGCTCGCCCCCAACCAGACCTACGCTTTCGACACCACCTGGAGCCCGATCTACACCACCGGCACCCCCATCTCGGTCAACCCAACCGGCCTCGTCACCCAAGCCTTCACCGCCACCGCCGAAGGCACCCAACTCACCCTCACCGGCACAGTCACCGCCTTCGCCCCCGGCACCCTCGTCCTCTCCTACCTCAACCAGCGCGGAGCCGAAATTGAGAAGCAAACGCTAGGCCCCATCGCCGTAGGCGTCGAAGCCGTGATCCAGCAACAAGGCCTAACCCCGCCCGCCGGAACCAAAGCCATAGCCCTCAAGCTCGTAGATCAAAACAACAAAGACCTCGGCATTCTCGCCAGAACAGACATAAGAAAATAGCTACCAGCTCCCCCGCTCCCCATGCATCGCGATCACCCGTTCCACCCGCTCCGCGCCCTTCACCCAGTTCGCAATCAGCGCCTTCTCCGCCGCATCTGCATCGCCCTTGTGGATCGCCGAAATAATCGCCTCATGCTCGGCCACGCTTACATCGAGTGAGTCGATGATGTTGCTCGCGTACAGCCGCCAGTACCGCTCCGTCTGCGGCTTGATCCCCTTGTGCATCAGCATCAACCGCGGCCCCGCGCTCGCCTCCACAATAATCCGGTGAAACTCCGCATCGAGATCGAAGATGCTCTCCCCCGCCAGGTCCTTCGTCTTCGCGATCTTATGCAGCTTCGCATTAATGGCCTTGATCTTCGCCACCACCGCAACCCGCTCTTCTTTCGGCAACGCAACAGTGAGCCTTCCCGCCAAACCCTCGAGATGTCCCACAATCGAATAAAGTTCAGCCGAATCCTCCCGTGTCAGCGGGGCCACGATCATCCGCGACTTCGACCGGCTCTTCTGCTCGATCACATACCCCTCGCGTTGGAGCCACTGCAGCGCCCCCCGTACCGGCGTCCGGCTCATCCCCAGCTTCTCCGTCAGGTCCGCCTCCACGATCCACGCCCCCGGCGAAAGCCGCCCATGCACAATCAGGTCCCGTACCTGCTGGAAGGCCGAAGTTAATGTCGTCCCATGCTCCGTGGTCGATCGTTTCCGCTCCTTGACCACCTTCTTGCCCCTGCTCTGCGTCGTCATCTCTGAAGCATCTCCTGCATCTCTCCGGATGCGCAATCCATGCAAATCAACAGTATCCACGGCACGTTGCGCTAATGTATTCAATCTTGTAGACTAACGTTCGCACCGTCCACCAGGGAATCTGATGAATCTTAGCAGGGTACACGTAGTCGACTCACACACGGGTGGAGAGCCGACGCGCACCGTCATCTCCGGAGGTCCCGACCTCGGAGACGGACCTCTCGCCGAACGCCTCACACGCTTCGGCCTCGAGCACAACGACTTCCGCAACAGCATCATCAACGAGCCACGCGGCTCCGACGTCCTCGTCGGCGCGCTCCTCGTCGAGCCCGTCGACCCCACCTGCGTCACCGGCGTCCTCTACTTCAACAACGTCGGCAACATCCTCATGTGCGGACACGGCACCATCGGCGTCGTCGCCACTCTCGCCTATCTCGGACGCATCACCCCAGGCACGCACCGCATCGAGACCGCCGTCGGCATCGTCTCCGCCTGCCTCCACCCCGACATGACAGTGACGCTCGCAAATGTCCCAAGCTTCCGCATCGCTGCAGGCGTCACGGTTGATGTTCCCGGCTACGGTCCAGTCACCGGAGATATCGCCTGGGGTGGCAACTGGTTCTTCCTCGTCGCCAACCCACCCTTCCGCCTCGTACCCTCCGAGATCCCGCAGCTCACCACTTTCACCACCGCCATCAAACGCGCCCTCGCCGCTAACAACATCACCGGCAACGACTCCGGTGAGATCGATCACATCGAGCTCTTCGTCGACTCGGACAAGTCCGGTATCGACAGCCGCAACTTCGTCCTCTGCCCCGGCGGAGCCTACGACCGCTCTCCCTGCGGCACCGGCACCAGCGCCAAGCTCGCCTGCCTCTACGCCGACGGCAAGCTCCTCCCCGGCGGCGTCTGGCGTCAGGAGAGCATCATCGGCAGCGTCTTCGAAGGCCGCGTCACCGTCACCGAGTCCGGCCTCATCCCCAGCATCACCGGCCGCGCCTTCGTCAACTCTGATGCTCAACTCATCTACGATCCAGCCGACCCCTTCCGCCTGGGAATCCCCACCGCATGACCACCTTCGACACCATCGTCGTCGGCGGAGGCATCGTCGGCGCGGCCTGTGCCGCCGCCTTCGCGCGCGATGGCCTCACTGTCGCTCTCATCGAGAGCGGCTCCATCGGCCACGGAGCCACCGCTGCCGCCATGGGACACGTCGTCCTCATGGACGACTCCGCCCCACAGCTTCTCCTCACCCGCTTCTCGCAATCCCTCTGGCAATCTCTCGTCCCCAATCTTTCCGCCACCGCCGAGTATCAACCCGCCGGAACTATCTGGATTGCATCCGACGCCGAAGAACTCCACGAGGCCGCCCGTAAACAGTCCATCTTCGCCGAATACGAAATAGCCGCTCAGCTCCTCGACCCCAGGCAGCTAGCCACCCTCGAGCCGAACCTTGCCTCCAACCTCGCCGGAGCTCTCCTCGTCCCATCCGACTCTATCGTCAACCCCCTCGCTATAGCCCGCACCCTCGTAGAACAGGCCGTTGCCCACGGAGCCCAGATCCTCACCGCCGAAGTCCTCCGCATAGGCGCAGGTACCGTTGATCTCAGCGACGGACGCCGCCTCTTCTCCCGGCGCATCGTCAACGCCGCCGGCGAACGCTCCACCAGACTCACTCCCGGTCTCCCTATCCGCCTCCGCAAGGGCCACCTGGCTCTCACCGAGCCCCATCCCAACTTCCTTCACCACCAGATCGTCGAACTCGGCTATCTCAAGAGCGCCCACTGCGACGATGATGATTCCGTAGCCTTCAACGTCCAGCCCCGAGCCACCGGCCAGATCCTTATCGGCTCATCCCGCCAGTACGGCTCGACAGGTCCCGAGGTAGAACCCGTCATCATCGCCCGAATCCTCGCCCGCGCCGCGGAATACATGCCCACCCTCGCCGGCATCCCTATCGCCACCACCTGGACCGGCTTCCGCAGCGCGACACCCGACAAGCTCCCCCTCATCGGCCCCTGGCCGGAAGACGAAACCATCTTCCTCGCTACCGGCCACGAAGGCCTCGGCATCACCACCTCTCCCGCCACCGCCGCCCTCCTCGCCGATCACTTTGCCGGCCGCGAATCCGCCATCCCCCTCACGCCCTACCTACCCGCCCGGCTCGCGACCCTCGTCGCCGAGCCCCAAGCTATGTACAAGGAGAACTCATGATCTGGAAAGGCGTCATGCCGGCAATGACCACGGCATTCAAAAGCGACCTCAGCCTCGACCACCAAGCCATCGCGAAACGTGCCAAATGGATGATCGACTCAGGCTGCACCGGCCTTATCCTCCTCGGCTCCCTGGGCGAGGCTACCGCCCTCACCCAGGATGAGAAGCGCACCGTCCTCGAGATAGGCCGCGACGCCGTCGGACCCAACGTCCCCGTCGTCTCCGCCATCTCCGGCCTGGCCACCGCAGACACCGTCAACCTCGCCAAAATGGCCGAGAAAGCCGGCGCCGATGGGCTGATGGTCCTGCCACCCTACGTCTACAAAGGCGATTGGCGCGAGATGAAAGCCCACATCGCCGCCATCTTCCGCGCAACGGATCTCCCCTGCATGCTCTACAACAACCCCATCGCCTACGGCACCGACTTCACCCCGCAGCAGATTGTCGAGCTCGCCAACGAGCACCCCAACTTCATGGCTGTCAAGGAGTCCAGCACCGACGTCCGCCGCGTCACCTCCATTCAGACCCTCCTCGGCAACCGTCTCGCCCTCTTCGTCGGTGTCGACGACGCCATCGTCGAAGCCATTGCAGCCGGAGCCACTGGCTGGGTCGCCGGCCTCGTCAACGCCTTCCCCGAAGAGTCCGTCCGCGTCTTCAATCTTGCCATGGAGGGAAACTTCAACGAAGCCTTCGCCCTCTACCGTTGGTTCCTCCCGCTGCTCCGCCTCGATACCGTGCCGAAGTTCATCCAGCTCATCAAGCTCACCGAGGAGCGCATCGGCGTAGGCACAGCCTACGTCCGCCCCCCGCGTCTCGAGCTCACTGGCGCCGAACGCGAAGAAGCCCTCGCGATCATCGATGCGTCCATGGCCAACCGCCCCACCCTCGCCCTTGTCTAGCCGCTACAACCGGAATCCCACATCTCGCCTCTGAGATGTGGGATTCCCTACCTCTTCCGTCTCCGAATCAAGAAGTAAACCGGAGCTCCGCAAGCAACAATCCCCAACCCAGGCCAGGTAGTAGCCGGTCGAAACACAAACAGACAAACCACGATCGCCGAAGCCCCAAGAACGTAAAACCCCGGCGTAACCGGATACCCAAACGTCCGATACGGCCTCTCAGCCAAAGGCCTCTTCCATCGCAGCACAACAACAGCAGCGATCGTCAGCACATAGAAAATAAGTGCCGCTGAAATCACATAATCCAGCAGATCGCTATAGAGATTTCCATACCCTGCCGTGGCCGAGTAAGTCGTCAGCAACACCAGCATCCCCGCCCACACCGCCTGCATCGCCAGCGAAGCCCCCGGAACATTCGCCTTATTCAATTTCGCCGCCGCCGGGACGAACAGCCCATCCCGCGCCATCGCATAGTAAGCCCGAGCTCCCGCCAGAATCAGGCTGTTGATGCACCCGAACGTCGAGATCATGATCGCCAGCGCCATTAGCCGTCCGCCGACCGACGGAAAGATCTTCTCGAGCATCGCCGTCGCCACCCGGTCATGCGCCGCACCCTGTATCTCGCCAAACGAAAGCGTCGAGAGATAAGCCACGTTCGCCGCGAGATACAGCACGATCACAAGCACGCTCCCCAGGATCAAAGCCCTCGGCAACACCCGTCGCGGGTCCCTCACCTCCTCCGCCGCGAACGTCACGTTATGCCATGAGTCCGCAGAAAACAGCGACCCCGACTGCGCCACGCACACCGCGACCAAAATCCCCAACGCCCCAACCATCTCCGGTGCCGCACTACCGCTGCGAGTCACAAACATCTGCGCAAAGTTCTCATGCACCGCAGCAGAACTCCGCCCGATTGTGAATCCGGCAACGATCAACGCTCCCAGCGCCGCGATCTTCGTCACCGTGAACAGGTTCTGCACCCACTTCCCATACTTCAACCCAAGCGCATTCGTCCCCGTCAACAGCAGGATCGCCACCAGCGCAACCATCTGTGCCGATGAAAGCGAGATCGCATAATGTTCCGAAAGCTTCACCGGCCCAAGCAGGTAATTCCTTTCCGAGATCCAGGGAAACAGCACCCCTGAGAACCTCGCGAACGCCACGCCCACCGCGGCAATCGTCCCCGTCTGAATCACGGTAAAAAACGTCCACCCGTAAAGAAATCCCCAAAGCGGCGAGTAGGCTTCGGAGAGATACAGATACATTCCACCTGCTCCCGGCATCATCGACGAGAGCTCTCCAAACGAAAGCGCCGCGCTCACCGTAAGCACTCCCGCGAACACCCACGCCAGCAGCAGCCATCCCGGGCTTCCCAGCACCCGGGCCATGTTCGCCGGGACAATGAAGATCCCCGACCCGATCATCACGCCCACCACGATCATCGCGGAGTCGAAGAAGCCAAGCTGCCGTTTCAATGTCCGTGTCGCAACCACCGGTTCTGCGGTCGAGAGTCCTGGCTGGGTCATGAGATCCAATCTATGCGGGATTTGAACTTCTTCGCGAGACATCCGTACCTCCGTGCATCACCCACAGAGTACGAACTACCTTGACATCTGCATGCCGCAATGTATTCTTCATTGTATCCACACTTTGTACTCGCCCCTCTCAGAGGGTGAATGGCACCCGCTTTCTCGGTCCAGAGACTCACTTCCCCTAACCGCAGGGAAGCGCACCGCTCTCCACGGCGACACAGCGCCGGCATCCATTTCTGACTCACCTATCCGCGAGGAGATCTTCATGATGCGCTCCGCTTCCCGTCTTTACTCCCTCTATCTCCTTCTGGTCTGCCTCCTGATGTTGCCCATCACGGGCCTCGCCCAGACCTTCCGCGGAGGCATCAGCGGCACCGTCGTCGACGCTACCGGAGCCTCTGTCGCCTCTGCCCCCGTCACCGCGCAGAACGTCGACACCAACCAGATCCACCAGACCACCTCCTCCAGTGCCGGAACATTCATCTTCCAGGAGCTTCCCCTCGGCAACTACACCGTCACTGTGGAGGCATCCGGTTTCGATAAGGTGCGCGTCGAGAAAGTGGCCGTGAGCGCGGGCCAGGTCGTCGATCTCAACATCAAGGTAGGTGTCGCCACCCAGAGCACCGAGGTCGTCGTCTCAGCCGACGCACTCAGCCTCGACACCGCGACCATCGCCAACACCGCCACCCTATCCGCCCAGACCGTCTCCGATCTCCCCCTCAATGGCCGCGGCTATACCCAGATGGTCGCCCTCACACCCGGATACGCAGGCTACGCCGGTGGCCAGGGCTTCAACGGCTCGCTCAACGGAGCCCGCCGCAACCAGATCAACTGGCAGATCGACGGTGTCGACAACAACGATTTCTGGCACAACGAGCCTGCCGCCAACGAAGGCGGAGTCAGCGGCCTTCCCGGAACCACTCTCCCGCTCGATACGGTCGAGTCTTTCTCGGTCCAGACGCTCTCCCTTCCCGAAGCAGGCCGCAACCCCGCCGGAACCGTCAACCTCACCCTCCGCTCCGGCACGAATCACATTCACGGCACCGCCTACTACTACAACCGCAACGAACTCTTCGGAGCCAAATCCCCCTTCACCACGACCAAGCAGAAGGTCCGCAACTACAACTGGGGCGTCTCCCTCGGCGCACCGGTCATTCACAACAAGCTCTTCTTCTTCGGCTCCTTTGAAACCCAGCGCTTCGAGCTTGGCACCTCCGGCCTAGGCACCGAGCCCTCGGTGGCCTACCAGACCCTCGCCCTCGCCACGCTAGCCAAGTACAACGTCTCCCCGAACACCGTCACCAAGGCCATGCTTGCCACCTTCTGGCCCGCCAACACCCTCACCGGCCCCGCCACCACCGGAAACTTCACCAGCACCGTCCCCATCAGCGGCCACACCTACAACGGCTCCGTGAAGTTCGACTACAACATCAACGAGAAGAACACCGTCTCCTTCCACTGGTTCTCCGGCGAAGGCCAGCAGGCCGCACCCTCCGGCTCCCAGATTCCCGACTACTACCAGACCGTCCCCACCCGCGCCCAGAACTACGCCATCGTCTGGAACAACCAGATCTCCTCCCGCTTCTCGAACCAGGTCCTCCTCGGCGCCGACTACTTCTTCCAGGCCTATAAAGACGCCAACACCAACTTCAACCCCATCGCCCTCGGCTTCAACACCGGCGTCACCGACATCTCCGGAGCCCCGAACATTCTCCTCGGTGCAAGCTCGCAGTTCGATCCCATCGGACCCACGCCGCCCCTCAGCCGCAACGGGACCACCGGCCACGCTACCGACGCCTTCACCCTCACCCTCGGCGCACATGACATCCGCTTCGGCGGCGAGTACCGCCGCGGCTACGTCACAGAGAATTACCACTCCAACGGCATCGGCCAGTACGTCTTCGACGGAGCCCACGGCCCCTGGGCCAACGACACCTTCGCCGACAAGAACATCCCCATCCTCGCCGACTTTCTCGCAGGCTATCTCGCCAGCGGAACCGTCGCCCGCGGCAACCAGGCCCGTGAGGTCTTCGTCAACTCCTTCGGCATCTTCGCCCAGGATGCCTGGAAGGCCACCCAGCAACTCAACTTCAACTACGGCGTCCGCTACGACTACACCGGCCCCCTCTACAACAACAACAAGGATCTCTCGGTCTTCACCCCCGCCACCGGCATCGTCTTCCAGGGCGATGGCATCGGCTCCGTCTTCCCGCCCAAGCGCCTGAACTTCAGCCCGCGCGCCGGCTTCACCTATGAGCCCTCCTTCACCAAGGGCCTCGTCATCCGCGCCGCTGCCGGTCTCTACTACGACACCCCGAACATCAACGTCTTCCTCTCGCAGAGCGTCAAGAACGGCGGAGCCATCGGCCTCCAGGGCAATCCCGCCGGAGCCGCCCCCGTCTTCACCCTCTCCGTCCAGCCCCAGACGATCGTCGACGGACAGCTTCTCGCTCCGCTCGCCGCCACCCCCGCCACCACCTGCATCGTCACCACCACCAAGGTCTCGCCCTGCGGTGTTTACACCGTCAGCCAGAACCTCCGCCCCGGCTCAACGGTGAACTACAGCCTGAACATCCAGCAGCAGCTCGGCACCAACGCCGTCCTGCAGATCGGCTACGTCGGCTCCCAGGCGCGCAAGCAGATCCTGCTCCGCGACATCAACCAGGCCGCCCTCAACCCTGCCGGTTCCAGCGTCGCCGCCTACGCCAAGCAGAGCAGCCGTCCTCTCTTCGCCCAGTACCCCACCTACGGAGCCGTCAACGAGCTAGACAGCGCAGGCAACGCCAACTACAACTCGCTCCAGACCACTCTTCGCCTCCAGAACCTCCATGGCGTCACCTCGATGTTCACCTACACCTGGAGCCACAACCTCGATAACGGAACCAACTACCGCAGCGCTCTCCCGCAGGACTCCACCAACATCGGTGCCGACTACGGCAACAGCTCCTACGACATCACCAACAACTTCAAAGCGATCGTCAACTACGACATCCCCACCCTCGCGAAAACCCCGCACTGGCTTACCGGCGGCTTCGAGCTCCATAGCGTCTTCTCCATCTACGGCGGCGAGCCCGTCTCCATCCAGAGCAGCGCCGACAACTCCGGGACCGGAGAAGGCTCCCAGCGCGCGACCCAGGTCCTCGCCAACCCTTACAACGGAGCAAGCCGCTCGCTCGTCAACGGCGTAGCCTACTGGATCAACCCCGCCTCCTTCGTCAACTCGCCCAAGGGAACCTTCGTCACCTCCCGCCGCACGCAGGTCCGCGGTCCCGGCTATAACGACGTCGACTTCTCCGTCTTCAAGACCGGAAACGTCACCGAGAAGCTTCGTCTCCAGTTCCGCGCCGAGATGTTCAACCTCTTCAACCGGATCAACTACGCACCCTTCCACGCCACCACTGGCAGCAGCCTCGGCCAGCTCACCGACACCATCGGCGACTACAACGGCGCCCCCGGCATCGGTCCCGGCGAACCCTTCAACGTCCAGTTCAGCCTGAAGGCTCTCTTCTAAACAAAGAGGCTCGAAGGTCTGCGGAACGCAACAATAGAGGCGGGAGCGCCAAAATCGCTCCCGCCCTTTTCTTTTCCAACCGCCCCGAAGTTTCAGGTGCCCCATCCCTCGCCGACAGTCTTATCGTCGGTTAGGGTGGGAACGTAAGACGCCCAACAGCGCCCTTAGCGCAGATCAACTCCCACCCGAAAGCGCCTTCAAATAAGCGTAATAAAACGCCACCCCATGGAAGTAAGCCTCGACACCAAGCCGCTCATCCTTCCCATGCATGCGGTTATCATCCTCATCCAGTTCAACGCCTGAAATCCCGTAGCTAGGAATCCCCGCAGCCGCCGTAGCCGTACTATCCGACCCACCCGGCTCCATCTGCGGCACCACCACGGCCTCGGGCCAGAATAGAGCCGACAGCTTATCCAGCGGACCAAACACATCCTCGCGCATCGGCGGAGCCGCCATCGGCTTCCGCACGCCCGCTCCCGCCAACACCTGCTGCTTCACCGTCACGCTCGGATCCCCAACTGCATCCGCCAACACCTTCCCGACTTCGTCCGCGCTATGCCCCGGCAAAATCCGACAGTTCACCACAGCCGTAGCCGTCTGCGGCAGAGCATTATTCGCATGACCACCCGACAACCGAGTAGCCACGCATGTCGTATGCAGCGTCGCATTGAAGAAAGGATCCCGCGAAAGCCTCTCGACCGCTCCCGCATCCATCGGCGTGCTCAACAAGGCACGCATATCCGCCGCAACATCCGCGGGCTCCGTCGCCGCCACCTTCTCAAAGAACGGCCGCGTCACGGTATTCAACTCCGCCGGAAACGGAGCATGCTCCACCTTCCCCAACGCCGCCGCCAGCGCATAGATCGCATTGTCCGGCCTTGGCAGCGAACTATGCCCGCCACGATTCGTAGCCGTCACCTCAAAGTTCGCGCTGCTCTTCTCAATCGCTTCAACGGTCACGATCGTAGCCTTGCCGTTCTTCATCAGCACTGGCCCCGAGTCTGGATTCAGTGCAAAATCCGCATCGATCAAATCCTTGCGATTCTCCACCAACCACCGCACCCCATTATCCCCACCGCCTTCTTCCCCCGCCGTCAACACCAGGATGATGTCTCGATCCGGTTTATACCCTTCCCGCTTGAAGCGAATCAGCGTCTCCACCAGGATCGCGTCAGCCTCTTTCATATCCTGCGTCCCACGCCCGTAAAAGAAGCCATCCTTCTCCACAAACTGAAACGGATCGGTCGTCCAATCCTTCCGCTCCGCCTCGACAACATCCAGGTGGCATAAGACTAAAATCGGCTTCTTCGCCCCCGTGCCACGCAGCCGCACCACAAGGTTCATCTTCTTCGGATTCGCCCCAACGATCGGCAGATCCTCCTCGGCAAACCCAGCTCTCAGAAACCGCGCCTTCATCGCCTCGGCAGCCATAGTCACATTGCCCACCGAGTTAGTCGTATTGATCTCAATCAGCTCCTTGAATATCCCCCGCGACTCGACCTTCACCTCCTCCGGCAGCAACGCCGGAGGAGCCTGCCCCCACGCCGTCACCGCACCGCAACCGCAAACCGCCATCAACGCAAGCCGTCCAGACCACCCACGAATCCGCATCGTTCCTCCGTTCGAGACAATCCTCTTCTCACGCCAGACGAGTTATTGTATACATTACAGAATACGCTGACAGCGACAGAATCCCTCGGCCCACCCGGAGCGGAAGCCTCATGACCTATCTCATCCCGCGCCGCCAGTTCCTCAAATCCGCCGCCGCAACCGTCGCCGCACTCGCATCCAATCCAACGCTGCACGCCGCACCTTCAGCCCCATCCCACATCAAGCTCGAGACCTTCGACTACCAGGGTGTTTGCCTCCTACCCAGCCGCTGGCTCGACCAGATCGACGGCGCAAGAGCCTTCTACCTCAACCTCTCCGACGACAACATCCTCCACGGCTTCCGCGCCGCCGCCGGCCTTCCCGCACCCGGCAAGAGCCTGGGCGGCTGGGCCTACCCACGCACCGACGGCCTCCTCGGCGACTGGACCAGCGCCATGTCGCGCCTCTACCGCGCCACCGGCGACACCGCCTACCGCGACAAAGCCACCTACCTCCTGGCCGAGTGGGCCAAAACCATAGCCCCCGACGGCAACGGTCGAGCCGAGTACGCCAAGATGAACTGCGGCCTCGTCGACATGCACCTCTACGCCGCCGACCCCACCGCCATGCCCCTCCTCGATCGCATCACCGCACACGCCGAGAAGAACATCAGCCGCGAGCGTCTCCCCGCCATCAAGCAGGACAACGTCTATTACTCCGGTCGCCCCGGCGAGTGGTACAAGCTCTCTGAGAACCTCTACCGCGCCTACCAAATCACCGGCGACCCACGCTACCGCACCTTCGCCGAGGTCTGGCTCTACCCCACCTACTGGAACAAGTTCGCCGGCACCGCATCCCCCGCCGATGCCCACGGCGTCCACGCCTTCTCCCATGTCAACACCTTCTCCAGCGCCGCCATGCACTACGAGGTCACCGGCGACCCCGTCACCCTCCGTATCCTCGTCAACGCCTTCGACTACCTCCAGAACACCCAGTGCTTCGCCACCGGAGGCTATGGCCCTAATGAGCGCTTCATGGCCCCCGACGGAAGCCTCGGCCGTTCCCTCGACACCCGCTCCGACACCTTTGAAACCGGCTGCGGCTCCTGGGGAGCCTTCAAGATGGCCCAGCACCTCATCCGCTTCACCGGCGAAGCCCGCTACGGCGACTGGATCGAGCAGCTCTTCTACAACGGCATCGGGGCCTCGCTCCCCGTCACCGAGGGCGGCCGCAACTTCTACTACTCCGACTACCGCGTCGCCGGAGGCATGAAGGTCGATCGCTGGGATAACTTCACCTGCTGCTCCGGAACCTACTTCCAGGACCTCGCCGCCTACCACGACCTCATCGCCTTCAAGAACGCCACCGGCCTCAACGTCAACCTCTACGTCCCCTCCGAGATCACCTGGACCCTCAGCGGTACGCAGGTTAAGCTAACCCAGCACACGACGTACCCGCTCTCCGAAAGCATCACCCTCAACGTAGACCCCGCCACCCCCACCACCTTCGACCTCCGCCTCCGCGTTCCTCAGTGGTCCCAAAGCGTCTCCCTCAAGGTCAACGGCAAGCCCTCGATAGTCCCCTGCAAACCCGGCACATGGGCCACCATCAGCCGCCAATGGAGCCCCGGCGACACCGTCGAACTCCACATCCCCATGCCCCTCCGCACCGAGTCCGTCGATCGTCAGCACCCCGACCGCGTCGCCGTCGTACGTGGCCCCGTCGTCCTCGCCCTCGACGACGACTACCACGACCCCAACTTCCTCCTGCCGCCCGACGACGAATCCCTCAACCGCCTACTCATCGCCGACGACACCCCACTCGCCTCCCACTTCTCCGCACCCGCCGTCCCCGGCATGTACCGCGTCGAGCGCCCCGACGGCCAGCACGTCCGCCTCCGCTTCCGCCCCTTCTACGCCTACAACGAAGGCTTCCCCTACCGGATGTACTTCGACCGCAAAGACCCGCCCTACCCACTCTGGTAAACCAGACATACACCCCAAGGAGCAAGACATGAAGGCACCCCTCCGCACCATTCTGGCAGCTGCAGCCCTGGCCCTTGGAATGGGCGCTTCCGGCACGTTGTTAGCCGAAGCCCCCGCGCCCACCGGCTACCCCGCGCTCGTGCAGCTCTTCGACGAGTGGCGAGCCTTCGAAGCCCCCGTTCTCAAAGGCACCACACCGGACTACAGCGCCGCCGCCATGGCCGCCAAGGCCAAGGCCCTCCCCGCCTGGCAGAAGCGTCTCGCCGACCTTGACGTCTCCGCATGGCCCATCGAGCAGCAGAATGACGCGAAGCTGGTCAAAGCCGAGATGAACGGCCTCGACTTCAACCTTCGCGTCCTCCGTCCCTGGGCTCGCGACCCCGCCTTCTACGTCAGCGTCTGGCCCGCCCGCAGCGACTGCCCCCGCCGCGAAGGCCCCATCTCCCAGCCCGAGATAGAGCTCTACAAGTACACCTTCCCGCTCTCTCCCTCTGCCCAGACTGAGCTGGCCGCGAGGCTCAACATCATCCCCGCCCTCCTCACCGAGGCCAGGGACAACATCAAGGACAGCAACGCCCACGACATCTGGTTCTACGGCGAGCAGGAACTCCGCAACCAGTCCCGCACCCTCGCCTCCCTCGAAGCCGGAACCCTCCACGTCACCACCCTTGGCGGAGGCCAGCACGCCACCCTCGAGGGCACGAGCCCCGAGCTGAAGACCGCCGTCGCCAACGCCAAAAAGGCAACCGACGACTTCGTAGCCTGGCTCGACAAGCTGGCCCCTACCAAGACCGGCCCCTCCGGCGTAGGCAAAGAGAACTACACCTGGTACGAGCAGAACGTCCACATGCTTCCCTACACCTGGGAGCAGGAGGTGGCCCTCCTGCACCGCGAACTCGAACGCGCCCAGGCCTCCCTCCGCCTCGAAGAGCACAACAACCGCAATCTCCCGCCGCTCGAACCCGTCCCCGGCGCTGCCGCCTTCGACAAGCTCACCCACGCCCGCCTCGACACCTTCATCGACTTCCTCGTCAAGCAGGAGATTATCCCCGACAAGCCATACATCCGCGGAGCCCTTGAACCCGAACTAGGCCACTTCGTCCCCGAAGTGATCGAGCATCAATCAGGCAACGCGGTCCCGGTAGAAAAGCGCGTCTTCTTCACCCGCGTCACTCACCGCGAGCCCATGCTTCTCCTCTCCCACGACTACCACTGGATCGACCTGGCCCGCATGCGCGACGAGCCGAACCCAAGCCCCATCCGCCGCTCCATCCCCCTCTCGAACATCTGGGACACCCGCGCCGAAGGCTTCGCCACCGCCTTCGAAGAGCTCGTCATGCACGCCGGCCTCTACGACAACGAACCCCGCGCGAAAGAGCTCGTCTGGTGCATGCTCGCCAACCGCGCCGCCCGCGGCCTCGCCTCGCTCTACGTCCAGGCCAACATGATCAACCTCGTCGAGGCCGGCCACATCCAGGGAGAGTGGACCCCGCGCCATTGGGCCGGTGCCGCCGACACCCTTACCGCCTTCGAGCAGCTCCTCTACCTCCGCCAGCCCGGCTACGGCACAAGCTACGTCACCGGCAAGATCCTCTTCGACCGCCTCATGATGGAGTACAGCCACCAGCAGGACGCCCTCAACAAACCCTTCGTCCTCCGCGACTTCATGGATCGCTTCAACAACGAAGGCATGATCCCCGTTCCCCTCATCGAATCCGAACTCATCACCGCCGACTCTCGCGAACCCATCAACGACCCTTCCAGGCCATAACCTGTGCTACTCTCCGTCTCGCAGTGGGATTCTCCCATCCCATGCGAGACGGAGACCCAATGCTGCCGCGCCGCGCAACGCTCACAATCCTCATCACCCTCCTCGCCGCCACGTCGCACGCCCAGTCTCCAGCACCCGCAGCACCACCTGCACGCCCAACCCCACCCACACGCGACCCCGGCACCCCCGGCTACGTCAAAGCCGCCACCCTCCCCGACGACACCAACGCCCCCGCCAAAGCCGACGGCAACTTCATCCTCGGCCCCACCCATACCCCCTCGCCCGACACAACGGCCCTGCCCACCGTCCCCCAGGGCGACGTCCACGAATTCACCATGCAGTCCACCGACAGCAAGCTCTACCCCGGCATCGCCCGCGAACCCAACACCTTCGGCACCGCCGATCCATCCGACCCCGCCAGGCTCATCCTCACCACCAGCCACCCCGCCCCCTACACCCGCAAAGTCGCCGTCTACGTCCCCAAACAGTACGTCCCCGGCACCGTAGCCCCTTTCATCATCGGAGCCGACGGCCCTGACCGCCTCCTCTTCACCGCCCTCGACAACCTCATCGCCCAGCACCGCCTCCCTGTCATGATCGCCATATCCATCGGCAACGGCAGCGGCGACGCCCAGGGCAGCGAACGCGGCCTCGAGTACGACACCATGTCCGGCCGCTACGCCGAGTTCGTCGAAACCGAAGTCCTGCCCCTCGTCGAGTCCCAGTACCACGTCAAGCTCTCCAAAGACCCCGACGCCCGCGCCACCATGGGAGGCAGTTCCGGAGGCTCCTGCGCCCTCATCATGGCCTGGTACCACCCCGAGCTCTACCACCGCGTCCTCACCTACTCCGGCACCTACGTCAACCAGCAGTGGCCGCCCAGCCCCGACACCCCTCACGGCGCATGGGAGTTCCACGAGCACCTCATCCCCTCCACCCCAGACAAACCCATCCGCCTCTGGATGGAGGTCGGCGACCGCGACCTCTTCAACCCCAACATCATGCGAGACAACATGCACGACTGGGTCGTAGCCAACGAAAAGATGGCCCAGATCCTCGCCGCCAAGGGGTATCACTACCAGTTCGTCTTCGCCCGCAACGCCGGTCACACCGACCGCGCCGTCAAGCAGCAAACCCTGGCCGAAGCCCTCGAATACATCTGGCAAGGCTACCCCAAGCCGTAAGCCCTTCTATTCCCGTATTCCCTACTCCCTGCCGCTGGAGACAATCGCTTGTCTCCAGCGAATTTCACGCCTCCAGCCTTGACACCCGTCCTTGCGCGGGCCTTCAATGGTGTGCGCGCGGCAGCGATGCCGAAAGCCCATCCTGCAACACGAGGTCCGTCCCTCCATGATGTTCCGCACTCCCGTGGCGATCGCCAGCCTCCTTTTCGCCTCCGCCACCTTCACCGCGCACGCCGCCTCCAAAGACGTCGCCGTCTGGCTCACCACGCCCGACAAGACCAATCTCCTCACCGAGCAGACGCAGCACCTCTCCTTCTCCAAGGGCCAGAAGGACAGCCCCGCCATCGTCATCGACGACAGGACCCGCTTTCAGACCATGGACGGCTTCGGCTACGCTCTCACCGGCGGCACTGCCCAGCTCATGATGAAGATGAGCCCCGCTGCCCGCGCCACGCTGCTGAAAGAGCTCTTCGGCAACGGCCCCGGCGACGTCGGCACAAGCTATCTTCGTGTCTCAGTCGGAGCCTCCGACATGAACGACCACGTCTTCACCTACGACGACATGCCCGTCGGCCAGACCGACCCCGACCTCAAAAACTTCTCCCTCGGTCCCGACCGCGACGACGTCATCCCCGTCCTCAAAGAGATCCTCGCCATCTCTCCAAAAATCAAGATCCTCGCCTCCCCCTGGACCGCCCCATCCTGGATGAAGGACAACGAAAACCCCAAAGCCGGCAGCCTCAAGAAGGAGTACTACCCTGCCTACGCTGCCTACTGGGTCAAGTACCTCGAGGCGATGAAGGCCGAAGGCATACCCATCGACGCCCTCACCCCGCAGAACGAGCCCGAGAACCCCAAGAACACCCCAAGCATGGTCGTCACCGCCGACCAGGAAGCCGACTTCATCGGCAACGATCTCGGCCCCGCCCTCGCCAAGGCCGGCCTGCCCACCAAGATCATCACCTTCGACCACAACTGCGATCACCCCAACTACCCCATCGACATCCTCAAGAACGCCGCCGCCAACAAGTACACTGACGGCTCCGGCTTCCATCTCTACCTCGGCGACATCACCGCCCTCACCACCGCCCACGACGCCTTCCCGCAGAAGAACATCTACTTCACCGAGCAGATGGTCATCTCCGGCAGGCGTGACACAGGGCTCGCTATCGCCAAGCCCGTAGCCCGCCTCATCATCGGAGCCCCCGAGAACTGGAGCCGCAACGTCCTCCTCTGGAACCTCGCCGCCGACCCCCAGAACGGCCCACACACCGCAAGCGGCGGCTGCCCCATCTGCACCGGAGCCATCACCCTCGACGGCGACTCCATCCTCCGCAACCTCGCCTTCTACACCGCCTCCCACGCCTCGAAATTCGTCCCTCCCGGCTCCATCCGCATAGCCTCTCCCGCCTCCGCCGATGCCCTCCCTCACGTAGCCTTCCTCACCCCCACCAAGCACCACGTCCTCATCGTCAGCAACACCACCGATCAGCCCAGCACCTTCACCATCCGTGCCAAGAACAAGGACGCCAAAGCCACCCTCCCCGCCGGAGCCGTAGCCACCTACGTCTGGTAATGCTGCCGCTGTCGTTGCCTTTCTGGTTGTCATTCCCGAAGGGAATCCGCGTTTCCTCTGCCGTTGCCGCCGCCCATCACCCACGGAGCACCGAATGTCCCGCCTGACCCTCCTGCTACTCGTAGCCTTCTCCGCCCCGATCGCCGCGCAAGCCCAATCCTTCTACCCCACCCGTCTCGAAGACAAAACCGCCGTCTACCTCTCCCCCGGCCACGACACCTTCGGCACCAAGGCCGACGGCATAGCCGACGACACCGCCGCCCTCCAGAAAGCCATCGACACCGTAGCCGACACCACCCACCAGGGCATCCTCTTCATCCCCGAAGGCCACTACCGCATCACCAAAACCCTCTACGTCTGGCCCGGCATCCGCCTCATCGGCTACGGAGCGCAGCGTCCCACCCTCATCCTCCCCGCCAACACCCCCGGCTACCAGACCGGCCCGTCCTACATGGTGATCTTCACCGGAGGCCGCACTGGCGAGCGTCGTCGCGGAGGCCTCCAGCGCCCCGCCAACGCCCCAGCCGTCGCTCCCGCACCCTTCGCCGGAACCGTCCCTCCCACCATCAACGTCGTCGACGCCAACCCCGGCACCTTCTACTCCGCCATGAGCAACATCGACTTCGAGATCGGCGACGCCAACCCCGGAGCCGTCGGCATCCGCTTCCACGTCGCCCAGCACTGCTTCCTCACCCACATGAACTTCCACATCGGCTCCGGCATGGCCGCTCTGCAGGACATCGGGAACGAAGCCGAAGACCTCCACTTCGACGGCGGCCAGTTCGCCATCATGACTGGCCGACCCTCCCCCGGCTGGCAGTTCACCCTCCTTGACTCCACCTTCGACGGCCAGCGCGAAGCCGCCATCAAGGAGCATGAAGCCGGCCTCGTTCTCATCCACGACACCTTCAAAAACGTCCCCACCGCCGTCGACATCGAGCCCAAACACATCGAAGAGCTCTGGATCAAAAACTCCCGCTTCGAAAACATCTCCGGTCCCGCCATCCTCATCAGTGAAGAGAACTCCCGCCTCACCGAGATCAACGTCGAAGACGCCCTCTGCGACCGTGTCAAGACCTTCGCCCAGCTTCGCGACAGCGGCAAGACCTTCTCCGGCGCCGGCCCCACGTACCGCGTAGCCACGTTCTCGCACGGCCTGACCTTCGACTCTCCGAAAGCCAGGGGCGTCATCGTCACCCGCATCGACGCCAAAGCCATCCCCTCGCTCCCACCAGCCAGCGCCCCCGCCATACAAGCCCTGCCCACCCAGACCAACTGGGCCAACGCCCTCGAGCTTGGAGCCAAAGGCGACGGCAGCACCGACGACACCGCCGCCCTCCAGCACATCGTCGACACCAACCGCATCATCTATCTCCCCAGCGGCCGCTACCGCCTCACCAACACCCTCCGCCTCCGCCCCGACACCGTCCTCATCGGTCTCCACCCCAGCACCACCCAGTTCGACCTCTCCGACAGCACCCCCGGCTTCGACGGCCCCGGCGCTCCCAAAGCCATGCTCCTCGCGCCGCAAGGCGGCACAAACATCGTCACCGGCATCGGCCTGTTCTCCGGCGGCGTCAACAGCCGCTCCGTAGCCGTCATGTGGATGGCCGGCAAAGACTCCCTCATGGACGACGTCCGCTTCCTCGGTGGCCACGGCACCAACAACGCCGACGGCACCCGCATGAACCCCTACAACAACACTCACAGCGGCGACCCCAACCCCCTCTACCGTTGGGACGTCCAGTACCCAAGCCTCTGGGTCCTCAACGGCGGCGGTGGCACCTTCTCTGACATCTGGACCCCCGACACCTTCTCCCAGGCCGGCCTCTACATCTCCGACACCAAAACCGAGGGCCACGTCTACGAGCTATCCAGCGAGCATCATGTCCGCAACGAGGTCAAGCTCAAGCGCGTCTCCAACTGGGAGATCGTAGCTCTCCAAACCGAAGAAGAACGCGGCGAAGGCCCCCAGTGCCTCCCGCTCGCTATCGAAGACTCCGACAACATCACCGTCGCCGAGTTCCACGCCTACCGCGTCGTCTCGAGCTTCGTCCCCTACGACAAGACCATCCACGTCTCCAACTCGCACAACATCCGCTTCCGCAACCTCCACATCTACAGCGACAGCAAAGCCGCCTTCGATTCCTCCGTCAAGGACGATGACAGCGGGATCACCAACCGCGAGCTCGAAATAGCCTCCCTCACCATCCCGGAAAAATCCCCTGCAGCCGTCGCCACCAGGCACATCCAGGCCACCCGACTCACCGGAAGCTTCTTCAACCCGTCCAGCGCCACCGTCGACTCCCACGGCCAGCTCTACTTCGTCGACACGGTCAAGCAGCACATCTTCCGCTACTTGCCGGCCGACAAGCGCCTCGAAGTCGTCCGCGACAACGCCATCGAACCCGGCAACATCTTCTTCGACCACTCCGATAACCTCATGGTCATCTCCTACGCCGGAGCCACCGGAACCGTCTATACCTTCAAACCGGACAGCCCCGCCACCGACCTCCAGATCCTCGAGCCCCAACCCGCCGCGCCCCACCCAGGCATGACCGCCGTCCTCCCCGCCGACCACTGGCGCTTCACCGCCGAGCGCGCCACCGGCATCGGAGGCCCTCAGCCCTGGCAGTACGTGTCCCCCGACGGCTCAACCTTCCTGCCCGCCGGTGAAGACTTCGTCTCCGGAGCCCTCTACTACGGCATCAAGATGGCCGACATCCTCCGCGCCTTCACCCTGAGCCCCGCCACCCCCGGCAAGACCTTCTACGTTAGCGATGAGGGTGAAAAGATGACCTGGTCCGGCCAGGTCGCCCCCGACGGCTCCCTCACCCACGTCAAGCCCTTCACCAACCAGGGCGGCGAAAGCATAGCCGTAGCCCCCGACGGCAAGGTCTACCTGGCCGCCGGACAGATCTACATCTATAACCCCAACGGCACCCCCGCCGGAGAAATCGACGTCCCCGAGCGCCCCATCAGCATCGTCTTCGGAGGCAAGGACCACAAAACCCTCTACATCCTCGCCCGAACCTCCCTCTACTCCGCATCAATTCCCTAGCCTCCTTAGTTGTCATTTCCGAAGGGAATCTGCGTTCGTCTTTCTCACTGTCCGCCGTCATCCGAACAAACCCCGACGGCGGGGGCCCCACCTTCGGCGCGGCACCATCGCGCCTAAGGTCGGATCCACCGAGCCCACAGCAAGTACTCTGGCAACAACTCGGACGAATTCAGCAGGCAATCTTAAGCGTCTCGTCGATCGTGCATGCCTGGTTGCCGGTGCGGCCCGGCTCGAGCGGCGCCGACCGCACTACGAACGCCTGGGTGGAGGCAGAGACGACATTGAAGCGATGCCCATCGGCCACGCCTGAAGCGAGACCGGCAGGCAGGCTTGTCAACGCGGTAAGGGTGCCGCTGTAAGCCTGTGCCTTCTCACGGTAAGCAATCTGCGCCTTGCCAATAGCGGTGAGGTCGTCGGAGGCTGCGCGATCCGCGGCCGCCGAGCGAGCGCGGTTCACGGAGGGAAGAAGCAAAGCGATGAGCACTGCAATGATCGCAATGACGACCAGAAGCTCGATAAGAGTAAAGCCGAGGCTGGATGGTGGCCTTCCGCCTGTTGTCCTATGCATCGTTCCCTCCTGAACAGGGGTTCTACTATGACAGGACGGAAAGACTAACAGGTCGGATTGCTCGGATGCACTCCGCTACTTCTTGCTCCTGGCCTTTTCGAGATACCTGACGAGCGCATTGATCTCGTCATCGGAGAGCGCATCCTGGAAAGGTGGCATGGCGCCCTTGCCCTGCTGAATCTGAATTTTGATGGCCTCAGGCTTGAGGCGGCGTCCCACACCAGATAGATCCGGCCCCTTGGTGCCCCCTTCGCCGTTCATCATGTGGCAATGAGTGCAGCCGCTGGACTGAAAGAGCTCGGCTCCGGTATGGACGACTGGCTTTTCTTCTTGAGGGGCCTGCGCCAGTAGCACAGGGCACACCAAGGCAAAAGTAAGAGCGGATGATCGACAACGGCCGAACCAGGTCATTGGGCTGCGCCCGTTGCGGACTGCGAGAACGTCTGGGGCATCGCCCCAGGCGTAGCCACGGTATCTCCGCTCGTATGGACATGCCAGGGCACGCTCTCTTCGGCGATCTCGTTGTGGTTCCGCAGGAACGTCAGCGCGTAAGTCGCCGCGGTGGGATCGTCCTTCTGGTCCTTGAAGGCAGCGGCTTCCGTAGCGGCTTGCTCCTTCATCCCGAGACGGCGATAAAGAATGGCCAGGTTGTAGTGAGCTGCAAGATCGTCGGGATCGATGCCCTGGACCGCTTCATACTCAAGCCGCGCCTCGGGATACTTATGCTGCTGATAGAAGCTGAAGCCCAACTCACGGTGAGCGTCGCGCGAGAGCGGATACTGCTTCACCACCGCCTGGAGGTCGAGAATCGCCGCATCGAGATCACCCTGGTTCCGCTCCACGAGCGCAAGATAGTACAGCGCCCGCGCATTCTGCGGAGCGAGCTTGAGAGCCTTGCCAATAGCCTCACGAGCCGCGTCGTAGCGCTCCCACTGGAAGTTCGCCAGGGCGATGTTCGTGAACGCATCCGCATAGTCGGGACGCATCCTCGCGACACGCTCAAAAGCCGCAGCGGAGTCCGCATACTGCTGGGCATCAAGCAGCCCGATGCCGTAGTTGTTCCACCGCATCCACTCCTTGTTGTCGTTCGGATCAGGCGCGGCGGCAGCAGCGTTCGAGCCAATCTCAAACGTGCGCGTCCGGCTGCTCATCACAACCACAGGCTCGGGATAGTGCTTCTTGTTCATAGCCCAGTCGAGGAACGTCTGGTCGAAGCGCCGATAGTTCACCTGCGCGGTAACCGTCAGCGGCCCTTTGACATCCGCCGGAACCTTGAACTGGTAGCGCACTATTTGCGAGCGCCCGGACTGGATCGTGTTGTTATAAGCCACAACCCGGTTCGCCCAGACCTCATGATGCTCATTGAGGGTCGAGTTGGCATTGATCAGCCGATTGGTAAAGCTGTGAGCCCTCTCATCCAACTGCCCATCCGGCTTCAGAAAGCCACTATGCTCAATGACCCTGCCCGAAGCATCCGAGACCTGGAACTCAACCCAGCTCTCGTACATATCCCGCTGCTCCGGAACATGACTATGAGCCGCACCTTTGTTCTGAATCACAATCGAAGTCGTAAGCAGATCCCCCGGAGCGATGCTGAACGGCACCGAACCAAGCGGAGCGATCAAACCCTTCTGCCCATCCTTCTCCAGCGAGAACAGATCGACATTGAAGACCCCTGCCTTGAGAAATGCCTGCGTCTTCGCTAACTGATCCGGATAGTTGTAGTAAGTCGGGATAAGCGTATTCGCCCCAAGCCAACGATGCGAAACCAGCGTCCCATTCTTCGCCCCGGCATCCCGTGACTCAGGCCCGGCAGCAGCCAGCTTCTCCCGGCTCATATGACACGTCTGGCAAGTCGAGACTGTGTCCTTCGTATAAAACGGTAGCGGCGACCGCTTGGCAAACGAGCTAAGTTGCCACTCGTCCGAAAGGAAAATAGCCCTCTGCCACTTGTAGTCATTCAGCGTCGTCGGCAGCGCCGCCTTATGGCACGACGAGCAGAATTCAGGCGTCTTGTAGAAGTCCTGCATCACCGCCTTCGAGTGCCGGTCGAGATGCGACAGAATCTCGATATCCGGAACCTTCCCGATGATCGGCAGCCCCGCCTCGTCCACCAGCACCGCCGGCTGCGCCAGCACGTAGCTTCCAATCCCTCGCTGGCTCTTCGTCGTCGGAGCCTGACGCATCGAGTGGCACACCATGCACGTGATGCCGTCCTCATCCGTCTTCCGATTCTGGCTAACCCCCTTGGTCATCGACCCCGACAGGAGCGCGATCGGGTTGTGGCACCCCTCGCAGTGCCGCGCATATTCGACACCCTTCGTGTCCATCAGCAGCGTCACGTTCTTGCGATACCACGGAGCCCGAAAGCTGTTCGCGTGGGCCGACTGCCGCCACTGCGTATGCGCCGCCTGGTGGCAATGCTGACAATAAGCCGCATTCGGCACCGTCGACGGGTCAAGAAACTGCCCCGTATCCGTGTTCGCATTCGAAGGCAGAAACGGGCTCTTATCGTCGAAGTGGGCAAAGTACTTCTCGGCAACCTTATCCGAGTAGATCTTCCGCGCCGCCGCCTGGTTCTCTTCAGCGTGCGCCACGGCATGCGGAGCGGATAGCTTCGAGACCGCGATCCCCGCGCAAGCCAGAAGAAGGGCGGCAGGAATGGCGATTCTGAGCTTGGAGAGCGGGGAAGACACTGCGAAATACCTCAGACAAATAGGCCCGTGACGGAATTCTCGATCAGAGGGAACTCTATAGCCTCCACGGCAGCATTGTCACTCCACCAAAAGGTGGAGACCTTCATCAAACAGCAACGCCTACCGCGCAGCCTTGACCAGCGTGCCCTTCCCTTCCGTCACCGCCGAAATCTTGTCGATCGCCGGAACAGCAATCGTCTCCACCAGCCCGCTAGGCCAGTGAATTTCGACCTTGCCGATCGCCGTCCCCTGCCCCAGCCCAAAATGCACCCTAGGATCAGGCGACGAGGCAAAGCTCCCTCCGCTGATCACATCCGCCCGCTGCGTCACCCCGTTCGCCGTCAGATAAACCGTAGCCCCCACAGCATCCCGCGGACTCTTCGGCCCACCCACAAGCTTCATCTCGATCCAGTGGTTTCCGCTCTTCGCCACGTTCCGCAGCAACGTAGGAGCCCCATCCATGTTGTTGATGACCGCATCGATCTGCCCATCGTTGAACAGATCCCCGTAAGCCATGCCGCGAGAAGCCGCAAGCGTAGCCAACCCGCTCCCCTCCACCGCCGGCACGAGCTTCAGCTTGCCTGCATCCGAGTGAAATAGCAGCGGTCTCTGGTGCCAGCTCGTCCCCCACTGCTGCTGATCCACCTGCGGATACACATGCCCATTCACCTCCAGCAGATCGAGCCACCCATCATTGTCGTAATCAAAGAAAGCATCGCCCCACCCAAGAAACGGTACGGTAGGCTCCGCAATCCCCATCTCGTAGCTGATGTCGGTAAAGTTGCCATCACCGTCATTGCGGTACAGCGGCTTGTAGTCGTCCGAAAAAGTAGTGTTATACAAATCGATTCGTCCGTTGTGCGTGAGGTCCCCGGCGGCAATCCCCATCGAAGCCGTCTCCCGCCCACTCTCATTCAGCGCGTATCCAGAGGCAAAGCTGGCATCTTCAAACGTCCCATCGCCTTTATTCAAATACAAGTAATTTGGCGTAGAGTCATCCGCAACGAGCAGGTCCACCTTGCCGTCATTATTGACATCGACAAACAGCGAAGCCAGCCCATAGAAGGGAGATTTCTGGTCCGACACACCGGCCTTCACGCTGACGTCGGTAAACGTGCCATCGCCATTGTTATGGAACAGATGGTCAGGCTCGCCCTTCAGCCCATGCGGCCCGCACATCGTCTTCATGCCGCGAAACTGGCAGAACGAGTAGGAAACGTTGGCATTGGAACCCTGCTCGGGAGGATGCTCGAAGTCATAGTGGACATACCCCGGCACGAAGAGATCGAGCTTACCATCGCCGTCGTAGTCACCCCAGGTAGCCCCCGTCGACCAGTTCCCAAGCTGCACCCCCGCCTTCTCCGAGACGTCGGTGAACGTGCCGTTATGGTTGTTGTGATACAGCCTGTTCTTCCCGAAGTTCGTCACATACAGGTCGGGGTACCCATCATTGTCATAGTCCGCCGCGACTGCGCCAATGCCCCACCGGTCGTTCTGCACGCCTGCCTTCGCGGTCACATCCGTGAACGTGCCATCGTGGTTGTTATGAAACAAAGCCGCATGCGGAGCGGGAGCCTTCCCGGCCTGCGCCTCATACGTGCTTCCGTTCACGAGATAGATATCCAGCCAGCCATCATTGTCGTAGTCCAGCAGCGCGACGCCGGACCCAAGCGTCTCGATGATGAAATTCTTCTCCGGCGTGCCGACCTGGTGCCGCCACTTCGCCAGCCCCGCCTGCTCGGCCACGTTATCGAAGACATGCGGCCCACTCGAAACGAATCCGCCAGCAGTAATAGGCCGGTGCTGCGCATCGAGCACAGCAGCATGCGCGCCGCCCGTATTCACGCCGCCCGACTTGACGTTTTGGCCCCCCTCCGAGGGCTTCTGGGCCTGCTGGTCAATGGTGGATTGCCCGGGAGCAAGTGCGGTGAAAGCGATCAAAAGCGCGGCAGTGCGGAGAACCATGGGAGCCAGTCTACTCTGTACTCCCGTTCCCAGTCAGCGGGCAATGCTGCCCCGCGTACGCACCGGTGCTAAGAAAGATATGAACCTGCACATCGCCCGGATTGAACTCAACCATTCGATGGAGGACGGCGAGCGCCTCTTGCTTCCGGCCAAGACGGCATTCGATAAACGCAAGGTTAAGGCCAGCGGGCGTCTGGCTCGGGTCGGCTGAGACAAGCTTCTTGAGCAGGACAACCGCCTCCTCGACGCGGTTCGAAGAAGCGTCGATCACGGCGAGGTTGGCGAGGGACGTTGGATCGTAAGGATCCTGTTGAAGAGCAGCTTCATAGTTCGCCCGAGCCTGCACAGGATGCTGCGATATCTGCTGCAGGAACGCAAGCTGAAGATCGACCTGTGCATCGTTCGCACCGGATTGCTGGGCCTTCGTCAAAAGCGCGAGAGCTCGCTCTCCAGCAGCGCGATTGCCACGCCGGGCCAGTTGTGCATAGGCAAGGCCATACTCCCGGTCCGTCGGTTTGGCCGGACCCACAGGAACAAGATCATCAGACTTCAGCAGACTGGGTGCGCTTGGCCGTGCCTGGATGTTGTGATCGGTACTCTGTTCGTGGGAGATATCGGATGTGTTCCGCGTAGGCATGTGACAGGTCGCGCAGTCCTGCTGCTCCGGGTGATGATCCGCAGCCTGCGCAGCGTGGCAGTTCAGGCATTTCGAGCGGAAGAACGACACCCGTTCCGCGGCAGCCGGCGAGCTATGTGGGTCATGGCAGGTAGTGCATGTCAGCGCATCACCGACGGCCCGCTTGCAGGCGCTGCGCAGAAGCGCCTCGTATTGGCTTGAGGCACGTCCCCCACCCGCCTGCTGGCTGGCACGAACGAAATAAAGCGCCGTAGCCGAAAGCTCCTCACCGGGCTGAAACTGCGCGAGCGATTTACCCGGGCGATACACCACCGCATCTCCTTCGAGATGACACTGTAGGCACGTGCTGTCACGCTTCGCCGGTGACAGTTTGGCAGGATTCAGAATAGGTCCGTGGCCATGCTGGGCAAGATGCTGGCTCGGATCGCCGTGGCACGCAGAGCAGCCCACACCGCCCTGCACGAAGGGTGCGTCCGCATACCGATTGCGTGCGGTAGGCAGAGGTTGCTGTACCTGCGTGGCGTGGCAGTGAAGGCAGTTCGCATCCGTTGGCGGAGGTGCGGGAATCGTTGTGGCCTTGTCATACGCGGGAGCCATGTCCCAGGTGCTCCGGCGCGTGTAGAAGTTGATCGGTAGCTCGAACCACTGTCCCTCGAGCTGGTAAAGGTACGTGCGCCCGTGACGGCCCGAGCCGATGAAGTAGAGAAGCCGGCGTTCACCCTGAGCGCCCGTCGAAGATTCGCTGTACGACATCCACGCGTCGCTATCGCGGAGGAACACCCGGTAGTCGCTTCCGGATGCCTTGTGATGAAGTTCACCCGGCAGAAGACCCTCCGTGGCAAGGCCGCTTCCTCGCGCCATCGAGGTCTTCTCGTAATGCTCATAGATGGCCTCGTGGCACTGGGCGCAAGCCTTGTCGGGATCGGCGAGTGGATGGGTCTTCGCAGGCGATTCCGCGGCTTGCCGCGAGGCGGGAATGAACAGCGCGCAGAGCAGCGAGGCAAGGATCAAAGCCGGAATGCGCGTGCGGGTCGGCGGCTTCATGGCTGCGCGGCGGCAGGCGCGATTGCGTCAGGCTGGGGCGAGGCAGACGCGAGCGACGCGGCCTTTTTGCGTTCGAGCGCTGCCTCGGCGGGCCTGCCTTGGCGCGTCAGAACTTCGGCGAGCACGCGGTGGGGCTCGGGATCCTTCGGATCCGCTTCAGCCGCCGTCGTAAGTTGCGCAGCAGCTTCCGGCAGCTTGCCCTGTTCGAGTAGAGTGCGTCCGCTCTTGAGCGCAAAAGTCGCACGCTGATGCGAGACGGCGGCACGGCTGAGGTCGGCGGCAATCTTGCGTTCGGCTGCCGCGTCGGCAGTCTTCCCGGCCTGCGAGAAGAGCGCAGCAAGCTGGATGTGGAGGCTCGGCTGTTCAGGCTCAAGAGCGATGGCCTTGCGCAGACTCTCGGCAGCCCCCGTTGCGTCGCCCGAATCCTTCTGAACTCCGCCCAGCAGCGCCCACGCCTCGCCGTTATCCGGCTGAAGCTGCGTGGCGCGCTGTAGCTGGGTCTTGGCGTCGGCGTATCGCCCTTGCTGCATATAGATCACGCCGAGAGTATAGGGCGGATCGGGCAGCGTTGGATCGAGCTGCGCGGCCCGCTCGAACTCCGGGATGGCGGCGGCGAGGTCGTCCTTGAGCTTGAGCGCGAGGCCAAGGTCGTAGTGCAGGTGCGCGCTGTTTGGCTCGAGTGTCAATCCGGCGCGGAACTGCTCGATCGCATGGGTCAGGTCCGCCTGCTGGAGGAACGCGACCCCGTAGTCCTCGCGAAAGACCGGGCTATCTGGCCCGAGGGCGAGCGCACGTGCATACAGAGGCAACGCTCCGGCAGCATCGCCGGTCTGGACGCGCGCGAGCGCGTAGTTCGTGAGCGCGGGGCCAAGGCTGGCCATTGGCAGACGGCTTTGCGGGGCAGTAACAGCGGCGAACAGAGCAACGGCAGCGCGGCTGTCCCCGCTGGCCTGGAGCGCGAGGGCAAGGTCGTAAAGAGAGGCGGTAGACGCGCCGGCCTCTGCGCGGAGGTCGACGGCATGGTGCAGGACCGGAAGCGCGTCCACGTCGCGATGCACAGCCGAGAGCGCGCGGCCAAGCTGGAGGTTGGCGTCGAAACTCGAAGGATCGGCCGCCACCGCGGACTCGAGCGGCCCAACGGCATCCGCAGGTCGGTTCTGCGCGATCAGGAGAGCGCCGAGATGAACCTGGGCCTGATTAAGGGAAGGATCGAGCGCGACAGCACGCTCGAAGTGCGGGATCGCCTCATCCATGCTCCCGGTCTGCGCAAGCAGCGACCCGAGCGCGTCGTGCAGGAGCGCGGAGTTCGGAGTACGTGTGAGTGCCTGGGCAAGCTGGATCTTCGCCCCATTCAGGTTTCCCGAAGCGGAAAGAGCGATCGCGTAGGTAAGCGTTTCTTCATCCGTCAAAACAGGAGGCGGGTCCGCCGCCAGCGCCTGATGGAAGAGAGCGGCTGCGTCGTCGTAGTGGCGCAGGGAGACGTCGGTTCGAGCCAGATTGAGGGTGACGGCCGGATCCTTCGGGTCAAGCGTATGAGCCTTGCGAAGCTCGCGCTCCGCGTTACCGAAGTCTCCCTGCGCGAGCAGAATCGATCCGAGCGCCGCGTGCGGCGCGGGGATCGTCGGGGCCAGCACGGTCGCGTGCGTAAAGTAGCGCTTGGCTGCGGCAAGGTCGTTGCGGTTGGCGGCGTCGATGCCATTGCGCATGGCGGTCGTGGCGGCGTCGAGATCGACGGTCGGTTTGCCCGCCTGGCCGCTCAGGGGCAGGGTAAAGAGAAGCGCGGCAAACGAGAGAAGGTGGCGGCGTGGCATCGGTGGTTGTTGGACGCGATTATGAGGCATCGGGGACACGTTCCTCAAAGCCGCTCCGCTTGACAAACTCCGGCCCCAAAACACCCCCAAAGCGCTATTCCACCACCTGACCACGAAAAACACGCATCGAAAACGCATCCACCCAATAAAGACGCACCCTTCACCATGTTTAGAACGTGACCGCTAACCACGTTTACCGTACATTGGACCACATCCTGCACCACAAAAATGCACCGGAATGACAGCCAGGCGAACCATCTGTATCGTTTCGTGGACATGGGCAAGAAATTATTTTTGATCCTCCTCCTCACCCTTCCCGCCGTCTCGCAGAACCTCATCCACCGTCCCGCGCGCGCAAATCACCCGTTTACGGTCGTCGGCGAGACCGGAGCCATTCTCGGCTCCCAGGACGGAACCTTCGAAATCTGGCAAAATCCCGTAAAAATCCTGAGTAACTTCCACGTTACCGCCCACCTCCAGAACTACGACACCCCCCTCGACCTCAACAAATTCGCCGCGACAATCGACGTATACCCTTCAGAAACAATCATTTGCCTCTCCCACGCCGCGATCACCGTGCGCGAACATATCCTCATCGACCGCACCAGCAAGCTCAAACACTCCCCCGCCATCGTCTACTTCGAGATCCACTCCATCCGCCCCGCCGACCTCGTCTTCTCCTTCGTCCCCGTCATGCAGCGCCAGTGGCCCGCCCCCAGCTTCGGCACCCCCGGCCCCGACTGGCGCAAGACCGGCTACATCCTAAACACCGATAATCCAGCGTTTTACGGCATAGTAGCCATGCCCGGCTCCACTCCCGGCCCAAGCGCCCCCTACCAGGAACGCGTCAAGACCCAGCCCACCGAACTCCACCTCCACATCGACCCAAAAACCGACGACAAGCGTCTCTACCCCCTCTTCACCGCTGTCGGCGATGCCTCCATAAAACCCGACGACCTCCTGGCCGCCACCCTCGCCCAGGAAGAGCACCTTCCCGAGGTCAAGCAGGCCAACGTGCAGTATTACAAGGACTTCCTCGCCCGCACCCTCTCCGTGACCACACCCGATTCAGCCTTCAACGACAGCTTCCGGTGGGCCGAAATCTCCATGGACCAGAGCCGCATCCAAGGGCCCGAAGGTATGGGTCTTGCCGCCGGATGGTCCACTTCCGACGACTCCGCGCGCCCAGGCTACGGCTGGTTCTTTGGCCGCGACACCCTATGGAGCCTCTACGCCGTCAACAGCTACGGCGACTTCACCCTGACAAAAAAGGCGATCGACTTCCTCCTCCTCCATCAGCGCGCCGACGGGAAAATGATGCACGAGTACTCCCAGTCCGCCCTCACCGTCGACTGGAAAAGCCTCCCCTACCTGTATGCCTCGGCCGACGCAACCCCTTTACTCATCATGCAGATGCAGGACTACGTAAATGCCAGCGGAGACGTTGCCTACCTCAAATCTCACTGGGACAACGTCCAACGAGCATGGCAGTTCATCCGCTCTCACAGCGACAACGGCCTGTACGCCAATACCGAAGGCACGGGCTGGGTCGAGGAGTGGCCGAGTCCGATGCCACACCAGGAGGTGTATCTTGCCGCTCTGGACGTGCAGGCCGGCCATGCGATGTCGGAACTCGCCACTCTCATGCAAAACGAGCAACTTGCCACAGAGGCAAAGACAGCCGCTACAACTGGCGAGCAGAAGCTGGCGGCCTATCGACAGGCGGATGGCTTCTACGCCTTCAGCCGGAATGCCGACAGCACCTTCGATAGGACGAAGTCCATCTTCCCGTCCGTAGCGTGGTGGTCGAACCCCAAGGGGCTGGCTGGGTCTGATTCCATGTTTGATTCCTGGGCGTCGAGCGCGTTCTCGGTCGATTGGGGAATCCGTTCCGTCCCTTCTGATTCAGCAATTTACGATCCGATCAGCTATCACCATGGATCCATGTGGCCGCTTTACACTGGCTGGGTTGCCCTCGCCGAATTTCGCGCCGGGCGCAGCCTCCAGGCCATCGAACGAACCCGCCAGACGCTTGCACTCTATGACTTACAGGATCTTGGGGCTACCACCGAAGTTCTCTCAGGGGAGTTCCTTCAACCGCTTTCCCGGTCTAGTACCCACCAACTCTGGTCCTCCGCGATGGCGATCGCCCCTGTTGTTCGCGGGCTCCTCGGTCTACAACCTGACGCCCTCCGGCACGCGCTCCAAGTCGAACCGCACCTGCCGGCGGAATGGAACAAGCTCTCCGCCGAACACGTTCAGGTCGGCCCGGATGCTTTCGACCTCACGATGACCCGCGACCACGAAGTTCTTCAGATTGAGGCGGCCTCCAAGACTCCGACGGTCCTCTGCCTCTCCCAGGCGCAGCCTGCCAACGAGTGCAAAGCCCCCGCCGCCTTGGTTCACCGTCTATCGATCCCTTTGCCACCGATTGAAGTCAGCTTCCCCACAAAGCTCCCTTTCGAAGGGGATCGGTCCACTGCGCTCCACGTGCTCCATCAGGCTGAAGGCCCGAATGACCTTAGCCTCTCTCTCGAAGCTCCTGCAGGTTCTACCCAAACGCTTCTCGTTCTCAAGAACCGCGCCTCCGCGAAGCTCAGAGTAGAAGGCGGAGAACTGAACGGAGACACTCTCACCGTCCGCTTCCCCGCTGGTTCCGGATATTCATTGCAAGAGACTGAGCTTCGGTGGTAAGGCCTATTACTTCACCGTTTCAAGAACAAGAACGGTTGCAATGGGGTCAGCAGCATTCGCCGGGAGCTGAATATCGACCATATCGCCATCCTGCTTCACCGCGAGCAGCTTCTTTTCGGCATCGGCCAGAAGATAAGCGCGCTTAACCGTACGGGGCATCTTCTCGAGATGGAACGGGCCATTCGGCCATTTGAAGATCTCTACATAGACCTTGTCTACCTTCGTCGTCGAACGCCAATCCCATGACGCGATGAACTTCGGCTTGCCCTTCGAGTCCTTCTCCGTCGCGCTGAACTTGCCGGCCTCGGAGCCGAAGAGAGTCGGTGAAGTTCCATAGACCGCTTCTCCGTTCAACGAGAGCCACTGTCCTACCGCCTTCAGACGTTCCGCTTCGGGTGGAGGGACAATGCCGTTCGAATCGGGACCGATGTTGAGGAGGTAATTACCTCCTTTGCTCGCGATATCGATGAGATTACGGAGGAGGGTTTCAGTCGACTTGAAGTTCGTATCGTAGGACTTGTAACCCCATGTGTCGTTCATCGTCATGCAGGATTCCCAGTCGAGTCCGGGATAGCCCTGCGGAGGGATGTACTGTTCCGGAGTTTCTGTATCGCCTTTGTAGGTGCCCCCAAGGCGATTGTTCCAGATAAGATTTGGATGCTGATTCAGAAGGGCGACAATCTCTCCCGCTCGCTCGGGCGTCATGTTCGCGGTCGGCGTGTCGAACCAGATGACGACCGGAAAGTCACCGTAGTTGGTGAGGAGCTCCTTTAGCTGTGGAATAGCTTTCGTGTGGAGATATGTGTCGAAGTCGCCATCCTGCGCTTTGTCCCAATGATGCGTAGGGGAATCGTGGTTCCCGGTCTTGTACGCACTACCACCGGAAGCGGTCCAGTCCTGATCCTGTGAGTAGTAGAAGCCGAGCTTCATGCCCTGCTTCCGGCATTCTTCTGCGAGTTCCCTCAGAGGATCGCGCTTGAAGGGAGTGGCTGCGACGATGTTGAAGGAGTTCGCCTTCGAATCGAACATGGCGAAACCGTCGTGGTGTTTTGCGGTGATCACGATGTACTTCATGCCAGCGGATTTCGCGAGCGCCACAATATCGTGTGCGTTGAATCCGACCGGGTTGAACTTTGGCGCGAGCGCCTTGTAGTCGGCAACGGGAATCGAGGCGTTGTTCATGATCCACTCGCCGATGCTCGGAATCTGCTTACCGTCCCACGTGCCGGCAGGAATGGAATATAGGCCCCAGTGGATGAACATCCCGAAGCGCGCGTCGCGCCACCATGCCATACGCGCGTCGCGCTGTGCCGGCGTCTCGGTATCTTGGATCGCGGCGACTGGATGGTGCACGGGCTTGGTATCAAGACGGTCGCCCTCAAGCTGGGCATGAGCGACGATCGTTGCGGCAAAGAGAGCGACAGAGGCGACGCGTTGGGCGAGGTTCAAGAGAGCTCCTGAAGAAGTGGTGTCCGCGTAACGGATTGTATGGGAAACGGCCGAATCGTGGTAAGGCGCTCGCCGCCGAGGGCGTCTCACACTGAAGTAGGCGCTCTTTCTCAATGGTACTCTGGCTTCATGCAGAAGCTCTCGATTGCGCTCTGTTGCCTGTTAGCGGCCCAGGAAGGTCTCGCAACTCCTCTGGTCGTTGCGCGTTTTGATAAGGGTCTTATCGTCGGAACCAATGAAGTTCTGGCGGACGGCTCCAAGGCTTGCAAGTTACACGCTGCGAAGCGCGCCGTGGTGCTCATGAGTGCTCCTCCTGCCAACGGCCAGGCGCCGGGTGGTGACGGAACAACGGTTCAACAACGTATGGATCGAGCGCTAAATGGTCAGGCACTCTCGACCTCAAAGCTTACGGAATTGGTACGGAGCACCGCGGAAGCTGCCTCACGGGAGATGCCTGGGGCTGGGGGAACTTCGCATCCGTCGTCGGACGCTTTCGTCTTTCGCTTTGTTCTGGTGAATGTGGAAGAGGCTGGACCATCGGTCTCGGCGTTCAACCTGCGACTGAAGAGCGGCGAGCTGGCAACCTTAGAGCTCGAGCCGATCGAGAAGACAGTGCAAGTTAACGAGCTTCAGGACTACTCGCAACAGAACGTTCGCATGAAACACATTGCTCCGAGTGAGGAAGCGGCGATTGAGGCAGTGCGCCAGCAGTTGGCATCCGATACTAGAATCCAGAGTGCGACGCCAACGCAGGCTTACCAGCCACCCTTCACCATTCTTGAAATACGCCACGATGGAACACTGACCTTGATCACGCCGCCTGGACAATGTAGCCAGGAGAAGATCAACATGGCTGCGGGGCAATGATCTCTGCTACCTCTGTGTCGGCTAAGCCTTGAGAATCAGTTCATGAGATGAGCTCTTCCAGCAAAAAACGAGTTGGGCAGAGGCGTAGAAAGAGAGTGGCGGGCACAACCCAATACTGCCTCCTGTGCGTAGGCATAGGCCTTAGCGTCTTACTTCGATAATCAGGCGGTCACCGACTATGATCCCACTCCGCCTGATTTTTCCGGCCGGAAGTTCAAGGACGCTGCGCGTACGAAGTGTCAAGCCGCGCATTTTCCAGGGCCCAGTTCTTTCCCAGGCGCCGAGTACGCGGTTGTTCTTATCCAGCGAGATGATGTCGATGGGGAACAGCATGCCGAAGGTATGCACGCCAGAAGAGGGTGTGATAAGGAGGCCCGCATCATCCTGCATACCCCGCTTGCCCAACAAGCCTTTCAGCCGGAGCACAAAGGTGTTCGCAATGTGGCCCGATGAGCAGACGATGGCTCCATTGGTGGCGTTGATGACGAGAATTCCATTTCGCTGGAGCGTATCCATTTTGGCTCTTGGACGGCAAGCGTAACCCTGCCAAGACAACCTGAGAGGACCTCCGCGGCTGATCGGCGTGGCGCTCAGGGAAACCTAGGCGGCGCTCTTTCGCCTCATGATGATGGCAATTAGAATGACGGCGAAGAGCACACCGGCGACGACCCGGACAACGATTGCTGAATCCATGACTTACTCCTCTAAAGACGGTTTCGGAGACACGACCTCCGCCTCGAATTGGCAAGGCTGAGGTGAGATGACATATAGCACTAAATGGCACTCGTCAGCTGACTGCCCACGGTGTTGAACGCTGTCCCAACTTTTGTTGCGAGGCCGGACATCGCAGCAACGGCACCGAGACCGATGAGTCCAGCAACAAGGGCATATTCAATCAGATCTTGACCAGAATCGTCCCGTATAAAGACAAGCACCAATTTCTGAAAGTTATTCACGTGTTCTCTTCCTGACGCTGCGAAATGTGTTCTCCTTCTATTTCGGCTGCTTGGTAGCAAAACATGAGGCTTCTTGAGCGATGAGGGCCGATCACGGGCCTTACGCGGCATCTTCTATTTTGCGTCTCTCTTTATGGAGTGATGCCTGACAGACCTTGGGCGATGGTTAGACATGCAGGACCAAGAAGGACGATAAAGAGACTGGGAAAGATGCAGAGGACGAGAGGAAAGATAATCTTCACGGTCGTCTTTGCCGCCTTCTCCTCTGCCTGCTGCCTCCTCCTCTGCCGAATGCCATCACCGAAGTTGCTAAGAGCACGGGCGATGGGTGTTCCGAACCGTTCGGTTTGCATCAGCATATTTACAAATGCATCGATCTCAGGGAGCTTGCACCGGGTAGCCATCGCTTGCCATGCCTCGAGACGCAGTTTTCCGGCCCGTTGTTCCCGGCTTATCTGGAGAAACTCCTCATAGATCTGGCGATGGCTTGTTTCCAGCTCCTGGCCCACCCGAAGCATAGCCTGGTCCATCCCGAGGCCGGCGTCTACGCAGATGACGAGGAGATCGATAGCATCTGGAATCCCCTGCCGGATGTGCTCCCTCCTTGCCTTGACCAAGCGCTGCAGAATAATGTCGGGACCGAGGTATGAGACACCCGCGAGGGCGACCATCCAGAAAAAAGAGTTCGAAGGAGCAAAGGAACCGGTGATGAGGCCGATGATCGGAAGAGCCATCCTTGAGGTGGTATACAAGTCGCGATGAGACCTGGTGTTAAACCCCGACTGTGCGAAGCGCTCTAACAACTTCGGATCATCCGACAAGCCGATGCGGGATCGGAACCAACGCACTGAGGAAAATATCTGACCCTGGAGTCTCTGTGAGAATTGCCGCTCTCTTCTTGAATGACGCTTCCGTACCGAGGCCGCCTCCAGCACACGTTCCGTGAATGTATGTGTTGTCCTAGAGAGGAGCACACAAGCGATCAGGGAGAATGCGAAGAACAGGGTGAGTCCGATCATCAAAAAAAAGGTGCTACTCATGCCTGACCTCATACCTTGATATCGACGATCTTGCGGATGATGAGACCTCCGATCACAATCAGAGTTCCTCCCGCATAGAGCAGCTTTTGGCCGAATGGATCCGAGAAGAGAATTTGTGAATAGCCGGGGGACACCACGTTGAGAAGTAGAAGCATGATGACGGGCATCAGGCCAAGGATCCACCCGGTCAGCCTGCCTTGCGCCGTATAAGTACGCACCTCTCCCTGAATCCTGATTCGGTCTCGAATAACCTGTGTCGTGCGATCAAGGATGTCTGTTAGATCACCGCCCGTTTCTTTCTGAACGAGTACCGCGGTGATCAGGAACCGAAGGTCGTTGGAAGGAGTGCGATCGTTCATCGCGAGGAGAGCGTCGCGAAAAGGAATGCCAAATTTCTGTTGTTGGAAACAAAGGGCGAATTCCCCCTTGAGCGGTTCGGGTGATTGCTCCGCGATGACCTCGATGGAAGATCCCATCGAGTGGCCGGCCCGCAAAGCACGGGCCATAAGTTCGATTGCGTCTGGAAGTGCGGTGTCAAACCTGGCTAGCCGACGTGTTTTCTGAAGGCGAAGGACGATGTAGCGTAGAGATCCTCCAATCATGGTGGCGAGCGCCACTATGGGAAGGGTGCCAACAACAAGATGTGCGACCAGTGCTGCCGCGAGAGCGAGCCCGCAGCTAGTGAGCGCGATAGAACCAACGCTTGCGCGGCTGCCCGCATGGATGATAAGACGACCAAGGTCCTCAGCGAAGTCGTAGTGTTTCAGGGATTCGCCAATGAGGTGACTGATCCCTTGCGTCTCTTCACGAACCAGGCCGTCGTCTTCCTTGACCTTATTTTTCTTCACCGCGTACAGTGCGACTAGCCGCGCCTTGACCGCGCGCTCCGACGATGGAGGCCGAAGCATGAAGTGCAGAACGCCGAAGCTCAATAGAAGAGGAAGGCAAAGGCCAGGAGAAGCATCTGCTTCAGACCTCCATGGAGTGACTCAAGGTTTCGGGATAAAAGGGAATGCCGGCTGCGGTCAGCTTCTCGGCAAACTTAGGCACGATACCGGTGGCGAAGAAGCGTCCCTTCACCTTCTGTCCAGCGCCGAGGCCCAATTTTTCGAACAGAAAGATGTCCTGCATACTGACGATGTCTCCGGTCGACCCTGTTACCTCGCTGATATGGGTGATGCGTCGTGAGCCGTCGCTCATGCGCGATACCTGAATGATAAGGTGAACGGCTGAGGCAATCTGGGCTCGAATCGCTTTTTCGGGGAGGGCGACGGTTCCCATCATCGCCATGGTTTCGAGGCGCGCGATTGCATCTCTCGGATTGTTCGCGTGGACGGTGGTGATGGAACCATCGTGTCCGGTATTCATCGCCTGGAGTACGTCGAGCGCCTCCTCTCCACGGATCTCTCCGAGGATGATGCGATCAGGCCGCATTCGCAGTGCATTGATGACGAGTTCGCGCTGACGTACAGCTCCCTTCCCTTCCACGTTAGGAGGTCTGCATTCGAGACGAACGACATGCTCCTGCTTGATCTGCAGTTCAGCGGAATCCTCGATCGTGACGATGCGCTCCGCAGCGGAGATGAAGCCTGAGAGCACGTTGAGCAAGGTCGTCTTACCAGCCCCTGTACCGCCCGAGACAACAATGTTGAGCCGGGCTCTTACTGCTCCCTTGAGTAACTCCAGCATCTGCGGCGTGAACGCGCGATGCCGTAGCAGATCGTCCGAGGTGAGCGGGGCGCTACCGAAACGGCGGATGGACATGATCGGCCCATCCACGGCGAGTGGAGGGATTACGATGTTCACCCTCGATCCATCGAGTAGGCGGGCGTCGACCATCGGCGATGACTCATCGATCCGCCTCCCTACCGCGGAAACGATTTTATCGATGATGTGCATAAGGTGACCGTTATCGCGAAAGACTACGTTCGTCTTCTCGATGACTCCATGTCGCTCGACATAGACCTTGTCATGCGTGTTCACGAGGATGTCGCTCACTGTTCCGTCATGCAGGAGAGGTTCGAGCGGACCAAGGCCGAAGACCTCATCCATAACTTCGTCGGCCAGCAAGTCACGTTCATATGCACTTAGAGGAACGCTCTGCTCACCAATGAGCTGCGCGATTGTCGATAAGAGTTTCTGGCGTCCACCTGGGTCAGTCTGCAGAAGTGTGAGCTTTTCAAGGTCGACTCGTTTGATCAACTCCTGGTGGACAGCCGTCTTCAACTGATTCTTCGACCCGTCGGAGAGCACGGGCCCGGTTCGAGCCTCAACAGGAACCACAGTCCGTGCAGGGACACCCGTCATGTAGAGAGAGACCTCGTTCATCGGATCACCTTACCTTTGTCACTAAAGCAACGGTTCCTATGCCGACTGTCGCCAGAAGGTAAAACGTTTCTTCGCTCGGACGGCTGCCACCGTCGATAGAGCATCCGTGGTAAGCCGCTGCGCCCACTTGTCGATAGCGTGTATAAACGGTCCTTTGTCTTGAGGGGGTACGGGCTCCCCGGCGTTTACCGCGCGCACCAGTTCGAGATAGCTGTTTGGGATAGCCATAGCCACGGGGAACTTGACTGCCGCCTGGATCTGTTCTGCATTCACCGCATCGGCTGCGGTAGATCGGTTGATGATAATTCGGAGCTTCGCCGGAGATCCTTTCATGTGCGCGAGATGCTCCGTATGCCGCACGAGGTCACGCAAGGCAGCCACATCCGGAGTCGACACGAGGCAAATCTCGTCGGAGGCGACCACGAGCGAGGCGAGGGTATTGCTGTAGGCGACGGACGAGTCAAGCACGATGAAGTCATACCGCGTGCGTAGATAGTCCATCACCCGTTCGGTCACACCGGGGGGGATATCATGAAGAGGTGCCGCGTGATCGGGTGAGGCGATTACGTCGAGGCCACTGATGTGGTGTGTCACAAAGCCGTCGAGGAGGTCCGCGTCCAGGCGATCGACGTTTTGTACAAGCTCGCTGAAGAAGTAGATGCCGTCCTGCAGCCCCAGGTGAAGCGCTACGTGGCCAAGTTCGTGCTTGTGGTCGATGAGGAGGACCTTCTTGCCTTGTTTGCGGACAAGCTGCATCGCGAGGTGGACGGCTAGGGTCGTCGTTCCCACGCCGCCCTTCGCTCCAAAGAGCGATATAACCCTTCCCAGATCTTGAGGGCCAAGTGAGACCACTGTATGCGCCGCTTGGAAGCGGGCGAGGGCCGAGGAGAGTTGCTCCCGGTCAATCGGCTTGCTCAGAAAGTCGTTGCATCCTGCCCGCATCGCCATCAGAAGAAAGTTGGCATCCGCATGGGAGGCGGCGGCGATCAGATTCATTCTTTGCGGAGCAGCCTGTAGAAGTCGTTCCATCGTCTCGAGCGCGAGACTTCCGTCCTGATCGCAATCGATGATCGCCACACAAGCCGTCGCATTTCTTAGCGCGGGGGATAGCTGTGGGCGCCGTTCCAGGGTGATATATTCGTGAAACTCGCCGACGAATTCGGACCCGGCGAGCTCATCGATTGCCAGCATAGCGACCGCAACGATGTCACTCGTCGCACAGACGCTGAAGACGGATTGCTGCATCGGATGCGGATTGTGCGCGTTTTTCTGCATGAGGAGTTCGCTATCGCCTTGGTTTGCCCGCAAGTTGTTGATCGAAGGTAGTGGCATCCATGGCAGGCACGGCGGGCTTCGGCTCTCCGACCGTTTCTGTCTCTGTAAGAGGGTCGACGATCTTTAACGTCACGAGCACAACCAACTCTACGACGGAGCGGTTGTTATTCTTCGAGCGAAACATCTGTCCAAGTAAGGGAATATTCGCAATGCCCGGTAGCCTTGAGAGGCTTTCCGTCGTTCTGTGATCCAGCAGCCCCGAGAGCATGAAGGTCTGTCCGTCTCTAAGCTCAACCTCCGTTTCAGCGCGTCGTGTTGAAAGCGCTGGAATAACAAAGCCCGATATCGTAACCGAGTTGGTGTAGTCCAGAGTGCTGACCTCGGGTGCGACCTTCAGATGAATCGAACCATCGGAATTGACCGTCGGAGTGAAATCTACTTTCACCCCGTAAGAGCGAAACTGGATGGTGACCGCAGTGCTATTTGCGGTGCCGCCCTGCACCACAGGAAAAGGAAACTCTCCTCCGGAGAGAAAACGGGCAGGTAAGCCACTCATTGTGGTGAGAGTTGGCTCGGCGAGCACTTGAAGGATCTGTTTCTGCTCAAGATCCTGGATCTGCATTCCAAGGTTCAGCTTTGAGTTGAAAAAAGAGATGTTGAGTGGATCGCTGAACTGTTGCGTCGAGATACCGGCCGCTGTCCTTCCGCCAACGCTGAAGTTCACGCCAAACTGTTCCAACTTGCTTCGATCTACCTCAACGATGCGTAGCTTCAGCTCTACCTGCTTGCCATGAACAGCAACGACACGCAGGGAATTCGCAACTTCCTTGGTAAAGACGGCCGCGAGCTTCGCGGCGCCTTCAGATGCCTCCGCAGAGGAAACGATGCCAGAGAGCGAAAGCCTCCCTTCAAGACTATCCACATCGATCGAACTTGTGGGATAGGCCTGACGAAGCGCCTTGCGGATACCTTCAGGATCAATGTCGGACGATACGGTGTAGAGGGAAGAGATATTGCGAGAGTCCCAGAGGACAAGACTGCTGGTACCGGGTGTCTTCGCAGTCAGCACAATCTCCTGAGGATCCGCCGCGAAGCTTTGAAGAACCGCCGGGTTGCCGATATAGATCCGGCGAATAGGGTTCCCTCGTCGAAGTACGAGCGACCGGCCCACGATGACATGAAGCGTCTCATAGGATGGAACTGCTTCCAGTTGAGGCTTGTAGCTTTCGGCAGTGGGGCCGCCCCCGGATGCAGGCAGAGTCTGGGCATACGAGGGGGGTATCCCACGAGGGGTTATGAAAAGAAGGAGCAGTAGAGAAAGCTTCCGTGACACGAGGATGATCATTGCAGGGCGGGCCTCGGGAAGGTCTCGACACTCAGTTTGTCGCCGAGAATCGTCTCTACGACGAAGCCTCGTGGTGCCCCCATCCTAACCACGGGAATCTCTTTTTCGCTTCTGGTTCGGGGCGCGGAAACTGGCGCGGACACCCCTGAGAGCTGGGATAGGAGCACCGGGGATTCCTGATTCTTCACTCGATCAGAACCGCTGCGCAACACGAAATGGATTGAGCCCTGCGTACTGGCCAGCACAGCACGCTGTGCTTCGTCAGGCGTGAGCAGGAGTGTAACAACAGTGGCTACCGATGGCTTGTTCTCCGGCTCCGGCTGAACCTGGTGCCCAGCCGCCAGAACGACCGCATCCTGCAGCACCGTAACCGTGATCGGCTCCCCGATGCGCTCGGATCGATACGTCAAGAGAACATCCAGGCGAGAGCCGGGAACGAGAAAGCCACCTACGCCAATCACTTCGTCTGAGCGCAAGGAGACTCCCCGCATACCATCCGGAATCTTTCCCGCAAGTCCTGAACCTGACCCAACGACGGTCACATATTTGTCGGTGATCGGCTGGCCCTTGTCCACAGGATAGAGCAGGGTTCGCCCCGCTAAGTCTTCTATGCGGCTGAACGAACCTGCGACGGGATGCGCCGCGGGCCAGTTCACGATCTGCAGGTTCTGTCCCTTGAGCACCTCTCCGGCCGACAGTGGCGTAGCTGGCGCAACGTAGCGTTGATCCGGCTGCTGACGGGCCACGCTCGCAATGATCTTGCGACTCAGCAGATAGGTGCATCCAGCCGAGATAACGAGCGCCACAGTCATCGCGAAGGCGAGGCGGCGGAAGATCACAGTTCGGCCCCCCGAAAGACCTGCATAGCGAAGACCGTGAGGCAGCCACACGCGATGGGTAGTGCGTACGGCAACCGTAAGGTCGCGCGGTTGCCAAGATTGAGTTCAGGATGCGCGGTGAGTCCCGCGGTTCGGTGATGCGCGAGCAGAATCGACACATTGGCCAGCGTAGTACGCACGCGCCCATGCGCAAAAGCGAGGATGATGGCGAAAACCGCACCCAAGATCACAGTGACCAGCAGGATATCCCGGATGTATCCAATGCCTGTGATGCAGCCCACCGCAGTCATGAGCTTCACATCGCCCGCGCCCAACCCCCCTGCGAGATAGAAGAAAAGGAAAATCCCACCCGCGATCATCCCCCCGAGCAGCGATAGGCCAAGTTGGCGGAATCCACCCAGGACAAAATGAATGAGTAGGCCAGTGAGAACCGACGGCCCTGTGAGACGGTTGGAGATTCTTCGCTCGCGCACATCATGGAAAGCCGCGACGCTGGCGACAATGAGGGCAGTTCCTAGATAGACGAAAGCTGCTGGGACTGCCATGAAATGCTCCGCGATCCACCATGTTTGAAACTTGGCGCGATGTTCTTTGCAGCGGTCTCGGACTCTCGGAGACGAGTCGCTCAGGCCACTTCCCCGGTTTACATCGCGCTGGTGAGTTGGCTGCCAACTGTGTTGAAGGCGGTACCGATCTTTGTTGCCAGACCGGACATCGCAGCAACAGCACCCAAGGCAATGAGTCCCGCAACGAGTGCATACTCGATAAGATCCTGGCCCGACTCGTCCTTCAACAATAGCTCGAACACGATGCGTATCTGCGTCATGATGCTTTCTCCTGGTCGAACGGGGATCTCGGCTCGGTTTGATGAGTCTCGCAACTCATCCGGCAGCTAAGAACTGCGTACTTTAGTTATCGACGAAAAGACGAAATGACATGAGCGCACGATCCGCCTCAGGCAAGCGAAACGTAATGGGACCTTAATTGAAGATTGAGATCTTGGACAGCGTCATATTCGTCGTTGGGCTTGGCGCCAGAGTTAACGATCCGCCCAAGAGACTCACCTGATCGGACACAACCTCGCCAAAGACGGAGTTATTACTTCCGGTCACGCTAAGGACGTCGAGATACGAGGAAGAGTGGAAATAGAGAGTTCCGGCGAATGCATTCGGGCCCACACCCGAGAGCGCTGGACTGCTGGCAACACTATGGCTTTGGAAGAGGAGAACCCCACGGCTTCCCGTCGCTGATCGTACGTCGGAGGTGTCGCCACCTGAGTCGAAGTAGGTACCATTTGCTGCACATTGGCCATAAAGCACGTTGCCAGAGATAGTCGTTCCGAGACCCAGCCCCGCCGGTGGCGATGAGCCGTCGCAGGTCAGGTCCGTGGCCGCTACACTATCTACCCCACTCGCTGGAACACTGGATAGGTTAAGAGAAGAAAGGCCCGCGAAGTACATCATGACTCCGTCGGTCTGCAGATACCCTGAGGGTTTGGCGACCCGGAGAGTGTTGGTCAACCCTGAGTTGAGCGGGCCGCCAAGATAATAGATTCCTGGTTTGAAGATAGCCGTTGTAGACAGCACGAGTGACAGGTCGATGCCGAGCGGATAGTAGCCCGGACCGTACTCCAAGCAGGAGTGCGTTGGAGCAAGCAGTTGGCCGAGGTGGTTAGGACAACCGTCTACCCCGTAGGCAACCCATGTTCCAGTCAAGGATGGCGGGGTGATGCTTAGAATACTCGTCGGCGCACCAATCGCTGCAAATGGATCAGCCACCGGGAGCACGTTCCCCTTCCAGGAACCCGTGGTGCCACCTTGAAATCCGGAGCCGGCTGGAAGTCCAGGTGCAGTAGCCGGACCGCCAACGATCCCGACGTCGCCTCCGGTCTGGTTTGGGCCGGCCGCGCTGAGATTGATCATCCCCAGGAGCCAGCTCACCGCCAAAGGACTCGTTGAATTCACCTGCAAGGCCCGTTGCGGTCCGCCGACAATATTGAGTTGGCCAGCCAAAGAGTAGTTGAAAGCTCCCAGAAGAGTGGGGTTGAGTACGAGCATGGGAATGGAGCCCTTCGTTAGGGTGACTCCGCAGGTGCTCGAGACGTTCAACCTCTGCACATGCGAGGCATTGAGCAGAGAGATGAAGTACGTCTTGACATTCTCAGCTATAAGAACTTGCATGAAAGGATACGTGCCGAGGCCAGGCACCACGCCGGTCACTGTAGGTGGAAATGTCCACGAGATAGCATTCGAGGCTGCTCCCGCAACGAGACCCGTACCGTTATAGCTGTTTGCAGCGGCGTAGCTGCACATGGTGGCCAAGGGACTGCTCACGCAGTCGCTTGATGTTCCTGGGATGAAGCCAGTGCCGGGTAGAGCTAAGCCACTGCTGCTGGCCAGCATATCCTGCGCACCCGCCTGGCAGGCAGCATCCGCTGCCGCAACCGCCGTTTGCCGATGAAACCAGATATTTGTGAGGTCAACTGCGAAGCCGAAGACAGCGAGGAGAAAGATGCCAAGGACTGCGATCAAAAACACCGCGGCCTGACCCGATTGCGGCAGGTCCGAGGTATCAGGACGATTGCAATGGGAGGTCACACCCCGGGCTGCCGCCACCGTCAATATAGAATCCTCCCTTGCGAGCTGATTTGAAAACTCGTCGCCGTTCCAGGAAAACGAAAGAGAGGCTGGTAGACGTAGGAGACTGTCACCAGAACCCTGGACTGAGCGATGCAACCTCCAATATCGGGATACAGGACCGCGACGGTGATCGAAGAGGCTGGAGCAGCATAGCGGGCGGCGTAGGTCGTAACGTCACTGATCACGTTCGAGGCGGTAGGATCGCCACAGCCGGCCGTGGGTCCACTACACGTTGCGCTATCGAACCCGTGTAGGGTGGCATAACGCATACCATGACGTGCCGCATCAGCGTAGACGCTATAGGTGTAGACCATCATGCAGCACTCGATGATGCCCAGAATGCAGGTGAAGATGAGCATGAAACCGATGGCCGTCTCGAGCGCGGCCGCTCCGTCCTCCTCGCAGCCGAATGATGTAATCGGCAATGTCTCTGCGAGACGATGCAGTAGGCGATGCAACCTTCTGATTCGATGCGCATCGCGTTCCACTAGTCGAGTGCCCGCATCGAGACCTGACGGTGAAATTGCATTTGCGGAAGCAGTGGGAACTTGAAGAAGCTCATAGGGATCGGGGGTTGCACGGTGTATGTCACATCTACTCGTTGCAGCACAAAGTAAGGCGCTTCCGGATCGGCAGCTGGGGTGTAAGACGAGGCAGTAGCACCATAATTCGCGCAGTTCGCAAGATTGCCCGTCGTGCCTAAGGACTTCGTGCATACTTGAACCGCCGTCAAGGTAGACGAATTGAGAAGCGCGGCTATATCGCCTAATGCGGTCGCGGCCACCGAGGTGGTCGTGGTCAGGGGCCCTGCAATCGCCAACGCGCTTTGCCCCGGAGTGGCGAATCCCTGGATCGAAAACTGGGCCGCATTCCGCGCCGCAGACGTAATGTTTGCAGCGACAATGAAGAAGTAACCGAAGTCGATCGCATAACCAATGAGAAGGATGAGCAGTGGCATCATCAGGGCAATTTCGATGAGGCTCTGACCTGAGGTCCCATGTGTTATCCCTCCCGGACTGCACGAAGCTTTTATGGCCTTCCCGGGTATATGTCCTCGCCGATGCCCGGAATGGGAATGCCTAGGCATCTTCAAGATCGTGGATCCTGTTTGATGATCATCCGAGAACCGCATTCGCTCGATACTGGAACTCATGGGTTCGACGAAGGCGCAAGCGATGTTCTCAAGCGATGCAGGGATCAGTTCGCCCATCGTCTGTCCCACCGTGCTGCTTTCCTCGACACTCATGGCAGTCGTTTTCTTCTTCGTTCCAAGATCGATCGCTGATCCTGACATCTGGTGGCATCTCCGAAACGCCCAGATACTTTCTTCTACCCACAGGTTCATCGGCACCGATCTCTATTCCTATACCGCCTTTGGTGCGCCATGGATCAATCATGAGTGGCTTGGGGAACTCCCGTTCTATTTTGGGTGGCTCCACGGTCGAGAGCACGGACTGTATCTCATAACGGTCCTGGCCGTCGAACTTCTGATAATGGGGATTTTCCTGCTCGCTTATCGTAGATCGAGAAATCTGAAATCTTCGCTGCTTGGCGCGTTGATCGCCGCCGCTCTATCCACGGTCAGCTTCGGACCGCGTACGGTGCTCTTCGGATGGATATTGCTAGTCGTCGAACTGCTTCTCCTCGACTTCTCCAGAGATTGGCCATTCCTCCTATGGATGTTCCCCACGCTTTTCCTCGTGTGGGTGAATACGCATGGGACGTGGATGATCGGGATGGTGCTGTTCGCCCTATACGTGATGGCGGAGAGTCCTAGAATTAGCGGAGGGCACCTACACTCCAACGGCTTAGCCAAAGGTTGGCTTAGGCAACTACTATGCTCCTTCGCACTTAGCTTTGCGGCATTGTTTGTCAATCCGTATGGCTGGCGACTGGTCGCTTACCCAATCAACCTTGCCGTGCGTCAGAAGCTCAATATTGCGAATGTCGAGGAGTGGAGGAGTCTCGATCTACTCTCTCTGCGCGGAGGAACACTACTTCTCTGTCTTGCACTCCTCGCTCTCTCACAACTCTATCGTCCTCGCACCTGGCGACCACATGAAGTTGTTTATCTTCTGATCGGGACCTATGCCGCGCTGACGCACTCAAGGTTCCTTGTTCTATTCTCCATCCTCGTAATTCCTCTCTTTGCCAGAAGCATCTCGCTGTCACGAGGTGACGATTCACCAGTGAAAACACCCTCTTCTTTGACAGGAGCGGCGCTGCTATTCCTTCTTTGTTGCCTCGTTGTGGGCCGTCTGAAAGATCCGCCCGAACTCGGCTCTAAAGGGGAGGCAGCATATCCGTCGAGCAGTCTCGCGTTTCTGCACGGGCAGCAGATACATGGACGAATCTTGAACGAATATCTCTGGGGTGGCTACATCATCTGGAACGCGAGGAGTATTCCCGTCTTCATCGACTCGAGGGTTGACATCTTCGAGTACAACGGAACGTTTAAGGACTACCTCGACATCATTCGGATAAAGAACACCGTCTCTCTTCTGAACAAATACAACATCGAGTACGTCTTCTTCGAGAAAGATACTCCGCTCGTCTATCTTCTTGAACATACTGGCAGGTGGAAAGCCGATTTTGACGACGGGAACGTCGTCCTGCTGGAGCGGATAGCGCATGAGGAGGGTGATCTCTGAATAGCAGACCTCTGCCCTCAGACCGCTGCAGAAGACTCAACGAAGGGAAACACCGCACCGCAAACTAAGAGGACGAGAAGAAAGAACGCCTGAATGGGGCCTCCGAACATACCCACTTGACGGAAGGTAAACAAGGTAAAGGAGGCGAACAATGGAACAAAGAATTGAATGGTCATGGAAAGTCCGTTAACCTGCGTGCCGTTCTGATCGACGCTCAAAGCCAGGAACGCTAAAACAAGGAAGGCCGGGTAAAGTTCGACGAGGGTATAGAAGTAAGATGTTGGCGGGAAAGCGACGATGAATACACTTACGGCCAGCAACTGGTTGGGCTCTGGCATCCTTCGCAAACGGGTGACGTAGAGGCCCGCAAAGAACAGCAATCCCCATACGATATACGACTTCGCAAGGCTGGCGGGTGAATGGTTCGCGGCTTTGGCCGCTGCTTCCAAGAGAGTGAAGACGGAATGATTCGCACTCAGGTCATGCGTTGTCCAGTCCGAGATCCGAATGCCCTGGTAATTAAGTACGTTGTGCAGGGAGCCTGCCCAGGCCATCGAAAAGATAGGCCCCAGATACAGAATGGCGAGGGTAGAGGTCAGGGCACACGATCCAAGTCCGAAAAACAGTGCCCGGTACTTCCGCCGCGAAAGCAGGAGTACGAGGAAGAGGATGGGGTACAACTTGATGGCGGCCGCGAGTCCCCACAGGAATGCTGCACTGCTGTTCCGGCAGTGTCGATAGGCCCAGCAGCCCGAGGCACACAGGATCCAAACGAACAACTCTATGTTGCCACGCTGGAGAAGTCCGGCGACTGGGAAAGTGACGGCCAGGAGCGTCAGCGGAAACAAGAACGATATGTGCTCTGAGATTCCGCTTGCTGCGAGCTGTCGTGACACGAGGACAATCACTATTCCTAACCACAAGGCTGCGACTGTCAGATAGACCAGGACTGGGTGCCCTCCCGTATAGAGGAGGGCAAGGAGCGCGGCGCCGGCTGGTGGGTAGGCGACGTGCGGGACGGTAGGGTCGGTAAAGAAGGCGGCTGAGTGTAGGAGCCGAAAGGTGGGAAGGTACTCGAGCAGATCCCCGAAGAGAGGGTCCACGAGAGGGCCGAAGCGCTCGCCGGGGTTTCCTGCGCGTGCCTCGAGGTACGTCAGCAAGAGCATCATCAGGAAGGCTGCCACGGAACGTATCCAGAACCTTCGGAGTACCCACGGAAGTGAGGTGTTCATGGAGGAGCTCCCGCCGATGGTTCATTATTACCGCCTCTTCGTGTCACGTCTCGGTATTCGTCAGTATCATGAGCCAGAATGGGAATGCACAAAGAGCAAGCGGCTAAGCCAACGCTTCTGCAGTCGATTTTTGAGGCCTTGCGGGGGAGCCACCAGGACTATACGACCGGTAGTCTCAACCGATCCATCCTGCTGCTCGCAATCCCCATGGTTCTCGAGATGGTGCTCGAGTCGCTGTTCGCGGTGGTCGACGTTTTCTGGGTGAGCCGGCTGGGGCCTAATGCCATCGCTACGGTGGGGTTGACGGAGTCGGTGCTCACGGTTGTGTTTGCGGTGGGCATGGGGTTGGGTATGTCGACGACCGCGATGGTCGCGCGGCGGATTGGGGAGAAGGATCAGGACGGGGCGGCTGTCTCGGCAGTCCAGGCGATCATCCTCGGCCTGATTGCGTCGGTTGTTCTGGGGCTTCCGTTCCTCTTCCTCGCGCCTCGCCTGCTTGGGTTCATGAGTGCGTCTCCCGAGATCGTGGCTGTGGGCACGAGCTATATGCGGATTGCATTGGGAGGATCGGGGGTCGTCCTGATGCTCTTCCTCAATAATGCGATCTTTCGCGGGGCGGGGGACGCTGCGATCGCGATGCGTCTGCTCTGGGTTTCGAACATCCTCAATTTGATTCTCGATCCTTGCCTCATCTTTGGGTTGGGGCCGTTTCCGAAGCTTGGGGTCACGGGGGCGGCGCTGGCTACCTTCTCCGGCCGGGGTATCGCGGTGCTCTACCAGTTCTACCGGCTTGCGAATGGGACCGAACGGCTTCGCATTTTGGCGCGGCACATGCGGGTACAGGTGCAAGTGATCTGGCAGCTCTTCCGGCTTTCGTTGGCGGCGGTGCTGCAGTTCCTGATCAGCCAGGCGAGTTGGCTGGGTCTTGTGCGCATCATTGGTTTGTTCGGGCCTTCAGCGATCGCGGGATACACGATCGGGATTCGCATTGTTATTTTCGCGATCCTTCCCGCGTGGGGTCTCAGTAATGCGGCAGCGACGCTTGTTGGGCAGAATCTTGGGGCGGGGCATCCGGAGCGGGCTAAGAGTGCGGTTTGGCGGACTGGGTTGTGGAACGTGGCTTTCCTTGGTTCGGTTGGCCTTGTCTTTATCGCGTTCGCTCCCTGGATCATCGGACTCTTCACTCACGATGCCGCGGTGGTGCCTGTTGCGGTGAGCTGTCTCAGAATCTTCAGTTGCGGCAATATGGCGTATGCGTATGGCATGGTGCTGCTGCAGGCCTTCAACGGGGCCGGAGATACGCTCACACCGACGCTCGTCAACCTGTTTGGTTTCTGGATCGTTGAGATTCCGCTTGCGTGGTTCCTGGCGATGCATAGTTCGTTGAAGGTGAATGGAGTGTTTGTTTCCGTGGTCGTCTCGCAATCCGTCATCGTTCTCATCAGCCTGGTTCTGTTCGCCCAGGGGCGGTGGACGAAGCAGCATATCTGATTCCCAAACCGGGAATGGACTCGCACTTCCGCGCAGCGCTGAAAGCAGGAAGCTGCCGTTGAACTTTTTGGCCGTCGATGAACGGAACAGGTTCGTGTCGGAAGGCGCAGACGCCCCGTCCCTTTTGTGGGAGGGCGCTACAACTTTCGCAGGTGAACCTGCCCTGTCAACTGAGCCGTTTTGGGCCGATGTAGGCAAGGATTGTTCGTGGGCTGGTTTCTCAGGGGTTGAGAGGCCGCAACCCACCTATATTGACTTATTGGCATATTGGCATTGAGTGGCAGAGTCCCCGAGAACCAAAGGTACCGATAGAGGGAGAAGGGCGTCTCACGTGAATACGTTCAGTTCGATCTGGCGAAAGCATAAGCACCCGGCCGAGATACTCCCGATGCAAGAGATGGCGACCTCGGCCCACACCGGGTATGAGGAAGGCGCGGCTGCCGCGGAGGGCTGGCGCTTCGTTGCGAGACAGGCGATCTTCGATCGAACGACGAATGTCTTCGGATACGAGCTTCTGGCGCGGTCGGGATGGGAGAACCGATTCACGGGCGACTCCGATGCCGCGACGCGCAAGATGATCTTTGAAGGCGTCCTCTATGGTTTTGAGGGGCTGACGCGGGGGAAGCGCGGGTTCATCAATTGCACACGCGAATCCCTGGTCGAAGGGCTGGTGACGCTCCTGCCCAAGACGACGGTACTTGAGGTTCTGGAGACGATTGCTCCGGACTCCGAGGTGATCGACGCCTGCCGCAACATCAAGGATATGGGTTACCAGATCGCGCTGGACGATTTCACGATCGGACCCAACATGGAAAAGCTCGTCGAGCTCACCGATTATGTGAAGGTGGACTTCCGCCTGTCGGGGCAGAAAGAACGGCAGGAGATTCTTTCCTATGTTCGAGGAACAAATGCAATCCTTATCGCGGAGAAGGTAGAGACGGAGGAAGAGTTCGAGCGGGCCGGCGACGAGGGTTTCGATCTTTTTCAGGGATACTTCTTCTGCCATCCCACGGTGTTCTCGGCGGTGAAGGCTCCTGCCTCTGGAAATAACTACTTCCGCCTGTTTTCGGCGTTGAGTCAGAAGGAGGTCGACTTCCTGCAACTGGCCACGCTGGTGAAGTCCGAGGTGACGATCTGCTACCAGTTGCTGCGGCTTGTGAACTCGGCCGCGTTCGGGCTGGCGCAGCCGGTGCAGTCGGTGCAGAGTGCGTTGATGCTGGTTGGGGAAGATCAGTTCCGGAAGCTGGTGCTCAATGCGATCGCGGTGGAGACGTGCAGGCAGCATCCGGATGAGCTTCTGATCCGTGTCCTGCATCGTGCGAGGTTCCTTGAGTTGATGAGCCCGTATACGGGTGAGAATGCGCAGGAACAGTACCTGTTCGGGCTTCTTTCCCTGATGAGCACCGTACTGGCTATGCCGCTGCAGGACTCCATCAAGACACTTCCACTTCGCGCTGAGGTCAAGGAAGCGCTCGGCGGGAAGGTCAACCGGGTTTCGGCTGCGATGCTTCTGCTCGAGAGCTACGAAGAGGCGGATTGGAACGCGTGCATCGAGCAGAGCAAGCCGCTGCGTATCAGTGAAGACAGGCTGACGCATCTGTATGAAGAGTCGCTTCGCTGGGCGGAAGAGGCTGCGATTCCGGACCGGAAGAGAGTTCAGTAAGGGCTCGCAGGCGGCCGCGCGGAGGTCGAGGACTCCGGGTGCCTCGCGTGCGGTGTCGAGTTCCTGACACGTTGAGGCTACCGCCTGCATGTAGGAAAGGTCAGGGAATGGAAGGCGCGGCTGCCTCTCCTGCGCTTCTGCGCGCTCGTCCATCTCTTCGAGAAAGTCAGTGAAAGGCCCGCGGTGTCCCGCGATTTCCGTTTGGGGTGCGATGTCTCCGAGGGTGGGGTGGTGCAGGATCTCTTCGACCATCTCGGCGGGATCTTCGGGCTCGACGGGAGCCTGGCGCGGGAGATTGAGCGAGGCGATCTGGAGACCGTAGAGGAGAAGGCCGGCGCGGCGCGGGTCGATGCCGCGGCTGGCGATGCGGCGGAGAACCTCGCCGATGGAATGCTGGATAGCGCTACGGTCCTCAAGAATGGGGAGATCGAAGGTGGCGTGGCGGTCGCGGATCTCATCCCCGTGTTCGAGGCGGTGCTGCGCTTCGGCCTTTGAGATGGGTTTCCGCGTGGTGTGGTGGTAGTAACAAAATATTTCGTGTTTGAGCGCCGGACTTCCGCAACGGTGTCCATCAGTGAAGATATGGCAGCAGTGGTACCGCTTTGCTGGCTTGATTTTTGTCTGCATGGCGACGGGTCCCCCTGACCCGTAATAAGTCCTAAAGTCTTCAAATGAAAAGGCCTACGGTCGGACTTGCCAACGGTAGGCCTGGGTTAAACAAGAAGGCCCGGCGAGCTGCCGGGCCTTGCTTTTCTCTAACCCTATTATACAGCGCTTGTCAAGGGGTGATGCCACCCTCCATGCGTCCGTGTCAGATTGCGGCATGCCCTACGGGACTTTTTCCGTAATCTCCTCAGCTTCCTCGAGGTGAGCTCGGAGCAGATCAGGAGTGAACAGGCAGGTGCAGCCGTCTCCAAACGTGATGGCAATGCCACCATCGACGCGGTCGCACTGCAAGATGCGGAACTTGTGGCTCATGTCGATGCGGGAATGCTACGCCTGTTCGGTTTAGCTGCGGCTTGGGCTTCCGACCCCAAGCCACCCGTCCCTCTCATCTGTATGTTCCAAATTGCGGACGATACGCTCCTGTCAGACGCCGTGCATTGTTCGGCTCTGGCTCCCACCTACCCACGACCTCGGCCGCCCGGGTTCTTCGTTCCAGACGTCAGTGAAGAGAAAACCGGATGGCGACCGGAATACCGTCGCCAGTCGCGAGCCAATCGGGTGGACCGTCCAGCTCGATTCGTTTCGCATCGCGCAGGACGATCAGTTCGGCGGGATGTCGCGGACAGACGGCATCGATTGCGCGGCCCTGGGGATCTACGGTGATATTGGCTACTGTACTGGATGTCGAGGCACAGGAGATATCAACTTTCCCCGTGTACCCAGGAGAGAGCGTGACCTGCAGATTGTCCGCTTTCCGGCAGCCTCCGAGGAGCAACAGGATGCCGCCGAGGACCCACGCAGAGTGCTTCATGCACGTAATCTTTTCATAGATCGGCCTTACCGCCTCACGGCGCGGCAGGTGTACCGGCCTATTTTGGTAAATGCAGACGTTGCGAGCCTTCAGGAACGCGAAAATCAATCCATTCCGGGAATGCAAGGCTCGGGAGGACGCGAGCGCTTGCCGTGTTGCAAAGTAAGGTCGGCTACTTATAAAGCGGGCCAGAAATTAGCCTAAATGGGCATAAATCAAGGGAATCCTTTCTTTGTGTGATGGAGCACATAGAGGCGTACACTCCGCCTCATGAACGACCCTGCACGATATGTCCATCGGACTCATCCGGACGGGCAGATGGACTCTATCTGCGCCCGCTGTTTCACGACCGTTACGAGCTCCTATCAGGAGACGGATCTAAAGGCCCCTGAGCAGAAACACGTCTGCAATCCTGAAGCTATGCGGCGCGCAGCGCAATTCCGACGAGCGAACTAACCGTCGCAGGCGGCTAATGGGTGGCCTTCGGTTCGGGCACTTGCAGACGGGTCACGGCGTCGGCCTGGGGGCCGCCGCAAGGGCCAGAGATGATGGCGAACTCGACGGTTCTCCCTCCTTACGCTGTACGACATAAGCAAAATAAGCAAATTTTTCGACGCGAGCTCCGCTGCGTTTTGACTGGCTGAACAGAATAAGAGATCGGACGGGGAAGGGACGAAGTCTCCGCGGGCGGCGAGGCTGGCGCTACTGGGTTGGTTCCTCGATTGCATCGCCAAGAGCGTTCGGCTGATGTTCGGGTACACTCAGGCGAAGCGGCGTTGAGAGAGCTCTCGATGCTCGACTCTTGATACTTTCTTTCATGGCCAAAACGCCCCCTTCCCACGCATCTTTGAAGACTGGCTCGCCGGAGACCGGCGAGACGACAACTCCCTCGGGTGGAGCGCTGCGACCGAACCTGAAGATGCTGGCGGCGCATCTTGGGCTGAGCCCGTCGACAATTTCCCTGGTGCTGAATAACGTTCCGGGACGGTCGATTCCGGAGGCAACGCGGGAACGGGTGCGGGCGGCGGCACGGGAGTTCAACTACCAGCCGAGTCTGATCGCGCGGAAGCTGCAGGGAAAACGGGTCAACACGATCGGGATCATGCTGCCGGAGCTGGGCGAGGGGTATCACTCGCAGGTGATCAGCGGGGCGGGCGAGTTGCTGATCCGGGAGGGGTACTTCTACTTCACGGTTCACCACCGGCATCGGTCGGAACTGGTGCGCGCGTATCCGGAGTTGCTGGAGGCGCGCGGAGTGGAGGGAATCCTGGCAATCGATACCCACCTGGAGGAGAGCCCCATGCTGCCGACGGTGCTGGTGGCGGGACGCTCGGAGCTGCCAGGAGTGTCGAATGTGATTCTTGATAGCGCCCTGGGAGCGAGGCTGGCGCTTGGGCATCTGTACGATCTAGGGCACCGGGATATCGTTTACATGCGTGGACAGCCGTTCAGCGCGGATACAGAGGTCCGATGGGCGGCCACGCTCGCGGTTGCGGAGACGCTTGGACTATCGGTGGATGAGGAACGGGTGATCCGGCTGGAGCAGGACTCGCACTCGCCGGAGATTGGGTATCCGGGGATCAAGAAGATCCTGGAGGCGGGAACACGGTTTACGGCGGTGGTGTGCTTCAACGACGTGAGCGCGATGGGGGTGATCCGGGCGCTGAGCGATGCGGGGCTGCGGATTCCTGAGGATGTGTCGGTGATCGGGTATGACGATGTGCAGTCGGCGGCGTACCACGTTCCGAGTTTGACGACGATCCGTCAGCCGCTGCAGAAGATGGGAGAGATCGCGGCGCAAACGTTGCTGGCGAAGCTTGCAGGGATGCCGACGGAGGATCTGATGCAGGTGGAGCCTGAGCTGATCGCGCGGGAGTCGACCGGACCGGTGAGCGAGGTGGTGGGTGGGGGTGGGCGAAAAGCGCGGAGACGCGCGTTGCGCTGACCTGAGGCCGGTCGCGATTAAGCAGGCAAAGATAACGTTTCCTCGTATCTTGTTCAAAGAAAAAGAGTAATTCGGACTATTTCCGAGAAAAAAGGCTTGACAGTGTTTGCCGCTGAGGGATTGAATGGTGCCCGACCTCAGGATACTCTTCTAGACAAGCGTTTGACTTGGTTAGACCACCTGCGGTCTTGAAGCACTTCGGAGGCAGTATGAAGAGAGACACTACACGCTTATTGCTGGCATTTCTGACGTTGGCCGCGCTCGCCTTTTCACTGGCAGGCCCGGCTGCAAGGGCGCAAAACACAAACTCCGGTGATATCCGCGGCACGGCGACGGACGCGACCGGCGCGGTGATACCGGATGTCAAAGTGACCATTCTCGATATTGAGAAGGGCGTCACGAAGGAGCTCACGACCAACTCGGCGGGCCTGTACGACTCTGGGCCGATTGTCACGGGCACTTACAAAGTTACGTTTACTAAGGAAGGCTTCAGCCAGTTCATCCGGTCGTCGGTGACGCTGAATGTGGGCACGATTCAGATCGACGCGGCGATGAAGACGGGCGGGGTGACGCAGGAGATCGTGGTCAACACCGACGTTCCGCTGATCAAGACGGAGACGGGCGAGCAGTCGACGACGCTGGTGGCGAAGGAGATGCAGAACCTTCCGAACCAGGGTCAGGACTGGCAGAACTTCGTGAAACTGATTCCGGGCGCTACGGGCACGAGCCAGTATGGCGCGACGGGGCAGGCGCTCTCGGTAAACGGGAACCTTCCTTACAACGCGGTGCTGAATGACGGTGCTTCGTCGGCGTTGTCGCACTCGGGTAACGCGGACGTTTCGGTGTTCGAGACGCTGCAGGAGGTGCAGATCAGCACGTCGGCGTTCTCGGCGCAGTATGGCATCGGCGGTGCGGTGTTCAACCAGATCAGCAAGGGCGGATCGAACCAGTGGCATGGGTCGTTGTATGAGTATGCGCAGAACGATTATCTGAATGCGCGCAGCTACTTTCAGAAGTCGGCGCCTTACACGCGGTTTCATAACTTCGGCGGATCGGTGAGCGGGCCGGTGCTGAAGGACAAGGCGTTCTTTTATTTCAACTACGACCAGGTGATCAACCTGAGCGCTTCGGTCGGGTTCAACACGGTTCCGACCGCCGCGATGCGCAATGGCGACTTCACGGGGCTTTCGCCGATCTACGATCCCACGACAACGACGCAGGCGACAGGGACGGATGGCAAGACGTATCTCAACCGCACGCAGTTCGCGAACAACAAGATCACGAATATCGATCCGGTCGCGGCGAAAGCGCAGGCTTACTATCCGGCGCCAAACGTGGCGGGAACCGTGGATCCGAAGACGGGGATTACAAGCAACAACTACTACTACAACATCCGTGGATCGCAGCCGTTCAAGAAGTACTTTGGCCGGTTCGACTACCAGTTCTCTCCGACCAACCGTTTGACGGCATCGGTGACGAAGCGTGATAACCCGGCGTTTTATCCTGGCTCGCTCGGATGCCCGATCAACTGCTATGTGGGCGACGTCGACAGCTACAACTCACAGATCACCGACGTGTGGAACATCAGCCCGACGTTCATCAACGAACTGCGCATGGGTTACACGAACCAGTTGAACTTCTTCGCGACGCAGACCGCGGGCAAGGGCATTCCGGCGGCACTTGGTCTCCAGTTTTCGCACGCCGATATTTTCCCGACGGTGAACATCAGCAGCTACCAGGGACTGAGCGCGGGTACGACGGCGGTGTACAAGGAGCATAACTTCGATCCTTCGGACATCGTGACGTTAATCCGTGGAAACCATGTGCTGCACTTCGGCGGGGAGTACCTGGTTTTCGAGGACAACTCGACGGCCTGGGGCAATGTAAACGGTGCGACGACCGGCTTTACCGGCACATACTCGCAGTGCACGTACTGCGTGCAGAAGGGGCAGGTTGCTTCTTCGGGCAATGCGTATGCTGACTTCCTTCTGGGTGATATCCAGAACTGGTCGGCGGGCGTGACGCCTGAGTTCGCGGGCCGGCAGAAGGCTCCGCAGATGTTCGTGCAGGATGACTGGAAGATCAAGTCGAACCTGACGATCAATCTTGGTCTGCGGTATCAGATCATGGAAGGCTGGAAGGATGCAAAGAACAACCAGAGAACGTTCGACCCGCTCATCACGAATGCGCTGACCAACACTCCGGGTGCGATGTGGTATGCGGCGAATGGCGATCATGGGCGCCACCAGTTGCAGAACAATGTCTACACCACCTTCCTGCCGCGTGTTGGTTTCGCGTACCAGGTTCGCCCGGACCTCGTCGTTCGCGGCGGATACGGCTTGTATGCGTATCTCTGGAGCCTCGATACCTACGGAAGCGGCGAAGGATCGGCGTTTGGCTCGCAGGGATCTTTGAGTGATACGACGAACGGTCTGAAAGTTCTTGGCTCCCTGTCTGGAACGAATCCGCAGTTCCTCTATATTCCTGCCGGCACGACGAACTCCGCGTTCAATGGGCAGGGTGTTTCGTATAACCAGCAGAACACCCCGGTCGCAAAGATCCAGCAGTACAACGGCACGATCGAGAAGCAGATCGGTGCGAATATGGCTGCGACGATCGCCTATGTCGGCAGCAAGTCGATGAACCTGAACTACAACGTCGATATCAACCAGGTGCCTGTGGGCAAGATGGCGGTGGTCGATCAGCAGTTCCGGCCGTTCACGCAGTACAACAACGTCACGGGGAGTACGAACAATGCGACGGCGAACTATAACTCACTGCAGCTTACCTTCAGCAAGCGCCTGACGAACACGTTCTCGATTTCGAGCAGCTACGTCTGGTCGAAATTCCTGAGCGAGTTCGACTCGTCGGCGTGGGGCAGCCGTGGTGGTACGCAGACCTACCAGAACGCTTACGATCCTTCCACGAACTATGGGCCATCGAACTTTGATACCCGACACGCGTTCAAGGGAAATGCGATCTTCCTCCTGCCGTTCGGATCGGGAAAGATGTTCCTGAACAAGAGCAAGTTCCAGGATGAGATCGTGGGCGGTTGGAATGTCTCGTCCACCTATGCGCTGCAGACGGGTAACCCGATCACGGTGACGGTGCCGAGCACATTGGGTCAGTCTTACACGTCGGGCAACCTGTATCCGAACATCGTAGGCAGCACGCGCGGTGCGAAGACGCTGGCCCAGTGGTTCAACCCGGCGTACAGCACGGCGACGAACCAGGTTGCGGGAGCAGGATTCTCGATCCCGACGAACGGTACCTTCGGCAATATGCAGAGAAACAGTATCTACGGGCCTGGGCTTGAGAACTTCGACCTTTCTGCAGGTAAGACGTTCAACCTGTGGGCGGAGCGGTACAAGTTCCAGCTTCGTGTGGATGCGACCAATGCACTCAACCATGCCAACTTCAGCAACCCCGGAACGTCGCTTGGGACGGGTGCTGCCGGCACGATCACGTCGACGCAGAACAACGGCAGAAACCTGCAACTGGGCGGACGCTTCTCGTTCTGATAACCTCGGGGCGACGGTGGCTTTGCGGCCGTCGTCGCCCTTATCCTTTTAAGATGGGTGGCGGGTTGGAAGTGTGCATTGGCGGCTGAAGCCACTTTGCCTCTTGCCGCATGGGTGGCTCGCCTGAAGGCGTGCCCTTAACACGACGGGCGTTCCTGACGCATCCGTAGTCTGTATCTCGCACTTGAAGGTCTTTTACGGTTCTCATGGTTCTACGTTCACGATGTGTGCTCTCGGGTGTTTTGCTTTTGCTGATGTCGTCTGGTTTGGGCAATGCGTTGGCGCAGTCGGCGGCGGGTGCTCCTGTATCTCCGCAGGACCATGCGCGGCGGGCGAATGAGTTTTTGAAGGCGAAGGACCCGGTGAAGGCGATCCCGGAGTTTGCGGCGCTGGTGGCGGCCCAGCCTGAGAATGTGGAGGCCCGCGCTAACCTCGGGGTTCTGCTTTATTTTCAGGGGAGATACGCCGAGGCGGAGGAGCATCTGCGCGCTGCGGTGCAGATGAAGCCAGACCTGACTCGGATCCAGGCGCTGCTTGGATTGTGCGAGTACCAGCTTGGGAAGCTGGATGGGGCGCGAGGGGATCTGTCGGCCGTGGTTGGAGGGCTGACGGATGCTGCCTTTCGGAAAGAGGTTGGGCTGACGCTGATCGAGGTGGAGACGGCGCAGCAGGATCTTGGGGCGGCGGCGGCGACCGCGGCGAAGCTGTTGGAGGCGGCTCCGACGGACGCGGAGTTGCTGTATGTGTCATATCGGATCCATAGTGATCTGGCGGGTGAGTCGCTGCTGAGTTTGTCGCTGGCGGCTCCGCAGTCGGCGCAGATGCAGCAGGCGATCGCGCATGAGTTGGAACGGATTCGGGACCTGCCGGGAGCTATCGCGGCCTTTCGCAGGGCGATCGCGAAGGATCCGAGTTTGCCTGGGGTTCACTTTGAGTTGGCCGAGGCGCTGCACGGCTCGGATAACGAGGCGGATAAGGCGGCGGCGGAGAAGGAGTATGAGGCGGCGCTTCAACGGAATCCGCACGAGGTGCAGGCGACTGTGCGGCTTGGAGATATCCGGGCGGATCGGGGTGACCTGGATGGGGCGGCTGGGCTGTATGAGCAGGCCCTAAAGGAGCAGCCCGGGAATGCGGATGCGGCGATCGGGCTGGCTCGGGCTTACAGCGAGAAGAATGAGAATGAGAAGGCGCTGCCGTACTTGCTGCACGTTCTTGAAGCGGACCCGTCCAACATGCTGGCGCACTTTCGGCTGAGCGCGCTTTACCGGAAGATGCACAGGCCGGAGGATGCGAAGCGGGAGCTGGCGGAGTATCAGAAATACAAAGGAATCAAGGATGGAATGCGTGAGGTGTATGGGGCGATGCGGATTCAGTCGCCGCATGGGGCGGGGGACGATGCCGGGAGCAAGATGGGTCGTTAGGCTCGCCTCGCTGGTGGCGCTGTGTCTGGTGGCTGATAAAGGTGGGGCGCAGGGGACGCCGAGGCTCGAGGATGTGACGGCTTCGACGGGCATTCACTTCGAACATCTTTCGAGCCCGGAGCAGAGATACATTGTCGAGTCGATGAGCGGTGGGGTGGCGCTGATCGACTACGACGGGGACGGGTGGCTGGATATCTACTTGACCAATGCTCCGAATGTGGCGATGGCGCTGGCGGGGAAAAAGGCGCGGGGGGCGCTCTATCGGAATAACCATGATGGGACGTTTACGGATGTGACGGAGAAGGCGGGGGTGGCTACTCCGTGCTGGGCGATGGGCGCGGCGGTGGCGGATGTGACGAACAGCGGGCGTCAGGATCTACTGGTGAGCTGCTTTGGTGGAGTGGTGCTGTATCGCAATAACGGCGATGGGACGTTCACGGATGTGACGGCTAAGTCGGGGTTGGCCAAGGATGTGGGATGGGCGACCGGGGTGACGTTCGGGGACTATGACGGGGATGGGTTTCCGGATCTGTTTGTGCCGCATTATGTGGATCTGGACTTGAATGATCTGCCGAAGTTCGGGTCGGTGAAGACGTGCCAGTATCACGAGATTGCGGTACAGTGCGGGCCGCGGGGGCTGAAGGGGTCGGGGGACTCTCTGTATCACAACAATGGGGATGGGACGTTTACGGAGGTGGGGGCTTCGGCGGGGGTGGATGACAAGAAGCATTATTTTGGGATGGGGGCGGTCTGGACGGACTTTGATAACGACGGGAAGATCGATCTGTTTGTCGCGAACGATGGGGAGACGAACTATCTCTACAAGAATGAGGGTGGGGGGCGGTTCAAGGAGATTGGGCAGGACGCGGGGGTGGCGTTCAGCGAGGATGGGCTCGAGCAGGCGAATATGGGCGTTGCCGTCGGGGACTTCGAGAATAAGGGGCGGATGAGCGTGGCGGTCAGCCACTTCAGCGATGAGTACTTGGCGCTGTATCGAAATGAAGGCGGGATGAACTTTACTGATGTGTCGCATGCTGTCGGGGTGGCTCGGGGGACGGAGCGGTATGTGGGGTGGGGGGATGCGTTTGTCGATCTCGATAACTCTGGGTGGCTGGATCTGGTGCTGGTGAATGGGCATGTGTATCCACAGGTGGATGACGCGAAGCTGGGAATTCATTACCGGGAGCCGGGGGTGCTGTTTCGGAATACTCGGGATGGGAAGTTCAAAGAGACTGCGGAGGCTGCGCTGGGCGTGGGGCGGGTGAGCCGGGGGATGGCGGTCGGGGATTTGTTCAACCGGGGGGCTTTGGATCTGGTGGTGGAGAATTTGACCGGGGGGCCTACGATTTTGTCTTCACGGCCGGATCAGGCGCACCACTGGATGAGCTTGCAGTTGGAGGGGGCTCCGAAGAATCGGCTGGCCTTGAATGCTCGGGTGAAGGTGACGGTGGGTGGGGTGACGCAGATGCAGGAGGTTCGGTCGGGCGGGAGTTATCTTTCGCAGAGCGATCTGCGGCTGCACTTTGGGCTTGGCGCGGCTAAGGTGGCGGAGGTCGTTGAGGTCTCGTGGCCGGGTGGGGGGACGCAGCAGTTTCGTGGTGTCGCAGGCGATAAGTTCTATAAGTTGAAGCAGGGTGGAGAGCTTAGCCCGGTTGTTTATACGCGGGCTAAGTAAAAGGCCTTGGGGAAGCTCGGCCGAAGAATTAGTGGCCGGTCAGGTCGGGGGTCAGGGTAACGTAGTTTCGGCCCAGGTAGAGGCGTGCGCTTCCCTGGGACGATGGGTCGGGGAGGATCTGGAGGGGGTTGGGGCGCGGCAGGGCGGTGTCGCGGGTGGAGGCAGTCTTGAAGAGTTCGTGGGCTCCGAGGTCGAGGACGATGAACTGGTTGTTGGCGATCATGCCGACGCCGTAGGCTCCGGGCTTCAAGGTCTGATCGCCGATCTTCAGAGGATTCTCGGTGATGAGGTAGGCCTGGTAGTTTTCCTGTACGGCGGTGCTGTACCCGGAGGTATCGACGAGGGTGGCGAGGACGAGACGGTCTCCGAGGAACTTGATGCCGGCGGAGTTGCGGCCCTGGATGGGAGCGGATTTGCCGCGATAGAAGACGGTTGGGGGGAGGATGGCGGAGGCCTGGTCGCGGCTGAGGAGGGTGAGGGGGGATTGGGCGAAGGCGGGAAGGATGGAGACGAAGAGGATTAAGGCTAGCCTGGCGAAGCGGATGGGCATGGTTGGCTAATGGTACGGAATGGGCGGCACGGTGGCAAGGTTGGGGGGATCCCCTGCAGGTCGAGTGCCGGAGGTTTCGCTGGTCACAGCGGAGTGCGTTCCCGTGCTACCGTTAGCTGGTCAGGAGCCAACCCCATGTCACACCGCGCAGCACGTCTCGCCCTCATCTGCTGTTTAGCTTTTGCCCCCGTGGTTGCCGGGGCGCAGCTTCCCAAACTTCCAGGCTTCGGCGGTTCAAGCGCCGGTGCGGGTTTGCCGGATACGCAGATCGCTTCCGGTCTCAAAGATGCGCTTTCCGTAGGGACGCAGAAGGCAGTGAAGCTGGTGGCGCAGCCGGGTGGCTATCTCGATAACCAGGCGATCAAGATCCTGCTTCCGCAGAGCCTTCGGCCGGTGGAGAAGGGGTTGCGCGCGGCGGGACAGGGGCCGAAGATCGACGACTTCGTCGCCAGCATGAACCATGCCGCGGAGTCGGCGGCGCCTGAGGCGGAGAAGATCTTCGCGGGTGCGGTGCGGGAGATGACGATCGACGATGCGCGGAAGCTGCTGAATGGAGGCGATACTTCGATCACCGACTACTTCAAGTCGAAGACGTCGGCCGAGCTGACGACCGCCTTCAGGCCGCATGTAGAGGCGGCGATGAAGGAGAACGGCGTGACGCAGCAGTACCAGGCGCTGGCGGGACAGGCTCCGCAGTTGCCGTTCATGAACAGCGGGAAGTTCGATATTGACAGCTACGTGGTGAGCAAGGCGCTCGATGGACTGTTCTACATGCTGGGAGAGCAGGAAAAGCAGATCCGGACGAACCCCGCGGCACGGTCGACCGCCCTGTTGAAGCAGGTGTTCGGAGGCAAGTAGAGGAATCAGCTTCGGGTTGCGGTGACTTGCAGGTACTCGTTGCGGATGAGCGTGTGGTTGGCAGGATCCTGGGAGACGTTGGCGTTGGTCCAGAGGGCTTCGAGGTCGGCGGTGAGGGCTTGCTGGCCGACTTCGTCGAGACGCTTGTAGGCCATGTGCGTTGGACCAAAGTAGGTGCGGAAGAATGCGACGGCGCCGGCAGGGCTTGTGGGAAGATCGAAGTCGATCGGGATGAGCTCGGTCTCGATGCCGGTGAAGTATGGGGCCAGACGCTGGCGGACCGTGGTTCCGTCTCCCCAGAGGACGGGTGGAGGGATAGTGGGAGGGTGCGGAGTATGTTTGCCGCCTACCTTGAACATTAATCCGGAAAAGCTGGCGGGGTTCCAGTTTGCCATCGCGAGGAGCCCCCCGGGCTTGAGGACGCGGGCGAGTTCCGAGGCGACGACTTCGGGGCGCGGGGCGAACATGGCTCCGAACATGGTGACGACGGCGTCGAAGGAGGCGTCGGGATAGGGGAGCTGCTCGGCGTCGCCCTCGTCGAAGGTGACGGACAGACCTTCGGCTGCGGCGCGGTCCCGGGCCTGGACGAGGAGGTTGGCGGCGATGTCGACGCCGGTGACGATGGCTCCTGCGCGGGCGAGCGGGATGGCGAGGTTTCCGGTGCCGCAGGCTACGTCGAGGACGCGGGTGCCGGGCGGAACGGTGAGGCGGCTGATGAACTCTTCGGCGTTGCCGGAGATGGTTTTGGCCACAACGCCGAAGTCGCCAGCCATCCAGGTGGCGCGCATGGAATCTTTGATTTGCTGCAGGGATGGGGCGTTGGGTTCCATGGCCGTCCTTGTTGTGGGTTGGGTGGTGGTTGGTCTTCGACAACTGTACAAGGGAGAGCAAGGCAACGGCGGTCGGGCGGTTTACGTTCCCACCCTCACCGACGATGGTGCCGTCGGTGAGGATGGGGCACCCGGACGTTTTTCGTGGTTCGGCAAAAGCGATGAGGAGGAGGCTACTCGACGGTCGCGATCCAGGTGGAGTAGGGCGGGAGGGTGATGTCTTTCAGGGTGGTGGTGGACTGAAGGGCGGGGGCATCGCTCAGTAGGGTCTTGACTTGCGTGCCCTTGGCGGGGGTGCCGGTCAGGTCGAGGGTGATGGTCTGGGGTTGGGCGCTGAAGTTGAAGGCACTTACTACCGACGGATGGCCAGGCAAGGTGCGGACCCACGAGAGAACGTTGGTGTTGGACTTGTCGAGCATCGTGACGCCTCCGTCATGCAGGGCGGGGAGGGTGCGGCGGAGCTCGATGAGTTTGTGGAACCAGGCTAGCTCGGAGTTGGGGTCGGCCATCTCGGACTTGACGTTGATGGTCTTGTAGCTCGGCGGGATGGGGAGCCAGGTGCTCGCGTTCGTGCTGAAGCCGGCCTGGGGTGAGTCGTCCCACTGCATGGGGGTGCGCTCGCCGTCGCGGCCCTTTTCCTTGGGCCAACCGGTGATGCCGATGGGGTCCTTGACGTCCTCTTTGCGGGTGGGCGTGGTGGTGGGCATGCCCAGCTCTTCGCCGTAGTAGGTGAGGACGGCGGCGTGGCTGGTAAAGAGCATTCCGGCGAGGAGGCGGGCGATCTGGGGATTGTGGGTGCCGTCGCCGAAGCGGTCGATGGAGCGGATGTTGTCGTGGTTGTCGAAGACGAAGAGGGGGAGCGAGCCGTGGAGCTGGGTCTCGGCCTCGGTGATGTGGTTGCGGAAGTCGGTGGCGTCGAACTTGTTGGTGAAGCCCATGAGCATGTCCATGGGGAGGTTGAGCTCGTCCTTCTTCGCTCCGCCGTACCAGAGGTCCAGCTCGGCGGTGTTGGGGAGGTAGGTTTCGCCGATGAGGACGCGGTTGCCCGGGTAGGCCTGGGTCATGGCCCGCATGCGGCGGATGACGCCGTGGACTTCGGGGAGATTGCTCTGGTACTCGTCGGAGAGGTTGGGATCGCCCTGGGCGTTGATGCCACCCTTGTCGGGAGCGTTGCGGAGCTGGGTGTCTTCAAAGAGGGTGGGGATGGCGTCGAGACGAAAGCCGGCGACGCCGCGGTCGAGCCAGAAGCGCATGGTGTCGAACATGGCCTTCTCGACGGCGGGGTTGCGCCAGTTGAGGTCGGGCTGCTGGATATAGAAGTAGTGGTAATAGAACTGGTGAACGGCGGGGACCCACTCCCACGCGGAGCCGCCGAAGGTCGAGGTCCAGTTATTGGGTGGGACTTTGCCTTCGTGCTCGTACTTCTTCTGGAAGGCTCCGACGCCGGGCGAGTCGGCGGGGATGCCGTCGTTCCAGACGTACCAGTTGTGCTTGGGGTTGGTGCGGGAGCTGGCGGCGTCGACGAACCACTGGTGCTTGTCCGAGGTGTGGTTCATGACCATGTCGAGGATGACGCGGATGTTGTGCTGCTTGCCGGTGGCGAGGAGCTTGTCGAAGTCGGCGAGGGTGCCGTACTGGGGGTCGACAGCCTCGTAATTGGAGATGTCGTAGCCGAAGTCAACCTGGGGCGAGGGGTACATGGGGGAGATCCAGATGGCGTCGATGCCCAAATTCTGGAGATAGTCCATGCGCTGGGTGATGCCGTTGAGATCGCCGATGCCGTCGCCGTTGGAGTCCTGGAAGGAGCGGGGGTAGATCTCATAGACGACGGCGTGCTTCCACCAGATATCAGAGGCGGGGCTGGCTGCGGTCTGGGCGGCGGCGAACGCAGTGCTTAGAAGCGCGGTCGACAGGGCGAAGACACCGGCGAGAACGGTAAGACGGGCCCGTGTGCGGCGTAGTGATGACTTTGCCTCGGGAAACAACTTGGGCATAAACCGGCCTCCAAAACCATTCGGGAAACTATAGCACTCCTGACGAAAAGGCTTAATTGCCATGTCATTTCAGATAAGTTACAGTGCAATTCCGGCTACGTTATTTGGTAATTTCCCAAGATGGAAATCTGTAAATGCGGATAATAAACGTTTTCTCAGCGCGGTAACGCGGTCGGACCAATTGTTATAACAGCTGGGGTCTCCGCGTACCAACAAAGTGGCTTGACAGTGTCCGCTTCCGTTCAGTAAGGTTCTCGACGAAATCGCCAATGGGTTTACGACGTTCTCCACCAAAAGGATGAGAGCGGGCACTACAGGGTCATTCGTTGCCAGCCAGGTCTCCGCGAGAGAGGCTGACGGCGACGGGTTGGGAACGGCCGCACAACAGCGGCGCAGGTACTTAGGAGGTTGTATGAGGGAGCAGTTCAGCAAGTTCAAATTAGCGGTCTGCCTGGGCGTGATGCTTGCGTCGCTGGCGAGCGCACCAAGAGCGATGGCCCAAGCAGTCTACGGCTCCATCTTTGGAACCGTGACCGATTCGACAGGCGCCGTAATCCCGAACGCTACGATCACGGTGACGGATACGGCAAAGGGAACCTCAAACAACGTGACGTCGAACGGTAGCGGCGAGTTTACCGTGGATCACCTTATCCCGGACACGTATGACATCAAGATTGCTTCGGCTGGCTTCAAGGGCTACCAGGCGCAGGGTGTGCTCGTCCAGGCGGATACATCGCGCAAGGTGGAAGCAGTGCTGGAGATCGGCGGCTCGGATCAGGTGGTGAACGTGAGCGCCGATTCGATTCCGCAGTTGAAGACGGATCGCGCGGACGTTTCGACGACGTTCAGCTCGCAGGAGATCGTCGACCTGCCCATTCCGGATCGTAACTTTACGAACCTGCAGCTTCTTCTTCCCGGTGCGCAGCAGCTTGGCTGGAGCCATGCGCCGAGCGAAAACCCGCAGGGATCCAAGCAGATCGAAGTCGATGGACAGGCGTTCGCGGGTGTGGCGTTCCAACTGGACGGAACCGATAACCAGGATCCGATCCTGGGCATCATCGTGATCAACCCGAACTCGGATTCGCTTTCGGAGACGAAGATTACGACGCAGAACTTCGACGCTGAGTTCGGCAAAGCGGTTTCCTCTGTGATCACGGCGCAGACGAAGTCGGGTTCGAACAGCTTCCACGGTTCGGCGTTCGACTATCGTGAGAGCAGCTACAACCTGGCGCGCGATCCGTTCAACCAGCCAGCCGCGACGGGCGTCCCGGGCGCGATCAAGAGCCAGTTCGGCGGCTCGGTGGGTGGGCCGATCCTGAAGGACAAGGCATTCTTTTTCGGCGACTACCAAGGCGTCCGGCAAAAGGTTGGTACGGCGAACACGCAGACGGTTCCGACGCAAAAACTGATCAACTCTTGCCTTGGAGGTGGGGGTTGCGACTTCAGTGAGTACGCGACCGCACTTGCCGGTGGCGGCCAACTTGTCTACAAGAACACTCTTAACGCGGATGGCACCTACACCACCACGCCCTATGCGAATAACGTCATCCCCGCGTCGGACCTTTCGGCCCCGGCGCTCGCGGTGCTGAAGTCGCTTCAGCCTTTCGCTCCGAACAACAACACCGGCACCTTCCCCGGACTGGTGCAGAACTATTCGAAGAGCGGTAACGGTCTGTTCAACAGCAACCAGTGGGATGTTCGCGGAGACTACCAGTTCAGCGAGCGTATCCATGCCTTCGGCCGGTTCAGTCGCTTTACCGATACACTTACGGGCGCAGTCATGTTCGGCGACGCGGGCGGTGCGGGCTTCGGTCTCGGCGGCTATGGTGGAACCTCGCAGGGCGCGAACGACAGTGCCGCGGCGGGTGTCGATGTCGCGGTGAATTCGAAGCTGGTGACGGATATCCGGCTTGGTTACTTCCGCTACAACATCAAGACGTCGAAGTATGACCAGGGCACCGCGGCCGGCACGGCGCTTGGAATCCCTGGCGTGAACACATCGAACAGCTTCACAAGCGGATCTCCAGGCTTCCGTATTCAAGATGTGGGCACGAGCTTTGGCTCTCTGCCGAGCCAGGACACGGGATCGCAGTATGGAGCCGGCTTGAACATCAACCGCTGTAACTGCCCTCTTGCAGAACGCGAGGACCAGTTCCAGCTTGCAAACAACTGGACCAAGACGATCGGCAATCACTCGATCAAGTTCGGCGCCGACCTTCGGTATGCGCGCAACCTGCGCGTCCCGAGCGACGACGATCGCACCGGCGAACTCCAGTTCAACTCCGGGCCGACAGCACTTCCCGGGGCGACCGGCCAGAGCGGACTTGGCTTCGCGACGTTCGTAACGGGCAAGGTGACAAACTTCCTTCGGTTCGTGAGCACCTCGACGAACGCGAAGGAGTTCCAGAAACGCGACTTCTTTTACGCACAGGACACATGGCGCGTAAGCCAGAAGCTGACCATGAACCTCGGCCTGCGGTACGAGATGTACTTCCCCGAGAGCATCAACGGGCCGGGCAACGGCTCGTTGCTGAACCTCGCCACCGGCTATCTGCAGGTTGCGGGTATCGGCAGCGTGGGAAGCAACATGAACTACCAGCGCTCGACCAACACCTATAACCCACGCATCGGTGTTGCCTACCAGGTGACGCCACAGACGGTGATTCGTGCGGGCTACGGGCGCAGCTTCGATATCGGCGTGTTCGGGTCGATCTTCGGTCATGCGGCAACGCAGAACCTTCCCGTGCTGGCCGCTCAACAGGTGACGCAGGTCGGCAACCAGGGTTCGGCGTTCCTGCTGCAGAACGGTCCTCCGGCACCAACGCCGGTTGCCGTTCCATCGAATGGCCTTCTTCCAAACCCCGGCAACCTAGTGAACTCGCACTCGCGGCCGACGACCCTCCGCCTGCCTACCCTGGATGCTTGGAACCTGTCGGTCCAGCAGTCGCTCTCGCCGACACTGTCGTTCACGATGGCGTATGTCGCGAACAAAGGAACACACACCCTGGGCGATCAGTCCGGGCAGCAGACGAACCCGAACGAGGCGGCGATCACGCTTCCCGCGCAGTACAGCGTGAACGGTCAAACCCTCCATTACGATCCGGCGGCAGGAAACGCGCTTCCGGGACCGGGTCAGACGGCGACTGGGAACTCGATCTACCTGCAGCGGTACTACGGCGGCAAACTGGCGGCCTGCTCGGATGCGGCGTATACGGCGGCCGGAGGCGTGAATGCTCCAAACGGCGGATGCGGCTGGACGAACGGCATCCAGTACTACGGCAACGACCTCGACTCACACTACAACGCACTGCAGGCAACGATCACCAAGACCATGGCTCATGGCATTTCGCTGAACGCCAACTATGCGTGGCAGCAGGCGATCAGCGAGGCGACGGGTTACTCCACCTGGAGCCGTCCGGCGGTTCGCGGTCGCGATGGCGCTCTGCGTCAGCAGCAGGTGATCGTGTACGGGTTGTTCCAGCTACCGATGGGTAAAGGCAAGCTGCTCTTCGGAAATGCGAACAGGATCGTCAACACAATCGTTGGCGGCATCGAGATCAATCCGGTCATCACATACTCGAGCGGTCTGCCGTTCACGCTCAACTACTCCACCTGCAGCGCGAACCTGCCGGGGAGCGCACCATGCTATGTCTCCGGCCAGAAGGACTCGTTCAAGCGGCACGTCACGGGCTTCCCGGGCGGTCCAAACGGGCTTTCCTACTATGACAAGGTCAACCTCACCAACGGAAGCACGCCGTTCTTTATTCCCGGGCTGGACCAGATTGGCAACACTGGCCGCAACTCGGAGTTTGGACCGCGCTTCTTCAACGGCGATCTTTCGATTCAGAAGAACTTCCTGATTCGCGAGAAGGTCACCTTCCAACTGCGGGCAGATGGATTCAACGCCTTCAACCACATCAACTTCGCCAGCCCCAACGGCAACATCGATCAGGGCGGCGCGATCACCGGCGGGCCGTATCCGAATGGATCGAATCCACGGCAGATGCAGTTCTCGGCTCGCGTGCAGTTCTAACAAGTTGCAGCAGTTTGTGGGAGGAGCCCAAGAGGCTCCTCCCTTTTTTTGACTTTGGGAGTGCATGCGTTTCGAATGAACGAGCGGGCCGGGTAAGAACATGGACAGGAACGAAAAGAGATTCGGGTTGGGTTGGTTGTGCGTAGCAGCACTTGCCGTGGGTTGCTCCGGCCTGGTGCTGAGCGGGCAGACGACGACCCCGTCTGCGAAGGTTGATGCTGGAGGGAGCACGGCTGAGGTACTGCAGAGTCTGCGGAAGACGATCGATTCAGGCCATCCGCAGGATGCATTGACCCAGATCGCCGAGTTGCGCACAAAGCAGCCAGCGCCACATGGGCTGAGCAGGATGGAGGGGCTGGCGCAGTATGCGCTTGGGCATCTACAGGCGGCGGATGCTGCCTTCGGGATCGCGCTCAAGGAAGATGGGACGGATGTCGAGTCGACGCAGATGCGCGGGATGACGCTGTTCCGGCTTGGGCGTCCGGCGGATGCGATTCCTCTGCTCGAAGCATCGCGAACGATGAACTCCGGGACGAAGGCGGATCCGAACTACGTGCTTGCGCTGTGCTACATCGATGCGCGTCGATACGACGATGCGCGGCGTGCATTCGCGATGCAGTATGGGTTTACGCCGGATGGGGCTCCTGCTTACCTATTGGCGGCAAGGATGCTTCTGAGGCGTGAGTATCTTCCGCTGGCGCAAGGCTTTGCAAAGAAGGCGCTGGATCTGCAGCCTTCCCTTCCCCTGGCGCACGCGCTGCTCGGCGAGATCGCGCTTGCCGGAAATCATCTCGACGAGGCCATTGCAGAGTTTGAGAAGGAGCGTACGAGCAATCCGCTGGAGGGCTCTGTCTATGACCGGCTTGGCGATGCGTATAGTCGCGCGGCGCGGTACGAGGAGGCGCAGCACAGCTTGCAGGAGGCGCTCTTGCTGGAGCCGAATGCGACGGGTCCGTACATTCTGCTGGGCAAGACGATGTTGAAGCGCGGAGATGCGCTTGGGGCGGCGACGTATCTCGAGCACGCAGTGCAGATGGATCCCGGGAACTACATCTCGCACAGCCTGCTTGGACAGGCCTATCGGACGATGGGACGCAAGGACGACGCGAGCCGGGAGACGGCGACGGCGCAGAGGCTCCAGAGCGCGAGCGAACCGAAGATTGAGAATGCGAACTAAGCTCCACAGCCTGCTTGTCTGTCTTGTCGCGATGAAGTTGTTCGCTGGTGAGCGGGCCGGTGCGCAGGAGATGGCGATGCCGGCTCCGATGATCGGGTCGGTGTCACTTCCGGCGAAGGGCGCTGACACGGACCCGGTCTACCAGAGTGCCAGCACGAAGCGCATGGCCGAGAGGCTGCGGAGTGTTTTTGCGGCGACGGATTGGAAGCTCGATCCGAGCAAGCCCGGGGAGCGTGTACGGTACTACTCGGAGATGCTGCGGACGCAGAAGCTCGCGTTGCGTGAGGACTCCGTCGTCCGCCAGCAGCTTGCCCGGGAGATGCTTGGTGCGGGGGACAACGAAGGGGCTGTGCGCCAGCTTGAAGAGGTTCGCCGGCGGTGGACGGCTGCGAACGAGATGATCCCGGCAGAGAACGCAAAGGAGCTTGGGCGGTGGCTCGCGACGGCGTATTTGCGGCTTGGCGAGCAGGAGAACTGCGCACACATGCATGGGCAGGGCGCCTGCGTGTTTCCTCTGCGGGCGAGCGCCGTTCATCAGATGCCGCGGGGCGCGCAGGGTGCGGTGCGGGAGTTGACGGCGCTGCTGGAGCGCGATGCGAAGGATACCGAGGCTCAGTGGCTGCTAAACATCGCCTATATGCAGCTTGGGAAGTATCCGCAGGATGTCCCGGCGAAATGGGTCATCCCACCGGCGCGGTTCAAGTCAGATGCAGCGCTGCCGGAGTTTGCGGAGGTTGCGGCAGGTGCGGGAATCGATATTACTTCGCATGCCGGCGGAGTCGTCGTTGAGGACTTCGACGGGGATGGGTGGCTCGATGTGATGGTGACATCGTCTGGGCCATTGGACCAGATGCACCTGTTCCATAACAACGGTGACGGGACGTTTCGGGACGTGACGCGGCGGGCCGGTTTGATCGGGGAGACCGGTGGGTTGAACATCGTTCTGACGGACTACAACAACGATGGCAAGCCGGATGTGCTTGTGTTGCGTGGCGGATGGTGGGGTAAGCAGGGATGCTATCCCATGTCGTTGCTGCGGAACAATGGGGATGGGACGTTCGACGATGTGACGGAGGAGGCGGGGCTGCTCTCGATGCATCCGACGCAGACGGCGGCCTGGGCGGACTTCGATGGGGATGGGTGGCTCGATGTGATGGTGGGGCATGAGTCGACGGCGAGCGATCCGCACCCGTCGCAGTTGTTTCGGAATAACCGGGATGGGACGTTTACCGAGGTAGGCGGGGCGAGTGGGTTGGCGGATTTGGGGTTCGTCAAGGGGGTGGCTTGGGGGGACTTCAATAACGATGGGCGGCCAGACTTATATGTGTCGGTGATGTATGGGAAGAATCGTCTCTTTCGCAACGATGGCAAGGGGAAGTTCACTGACGTGACGGCCATGGCTGGTGTTGCGTTGCAGAGCAACAGCTTTGCAACGTGGTTTTTCGACTATGACAACGACGGATGGCCGGACCTGTTCGTCGCGGGCTACTCGACTGCCGGGACGGCGGATGTTGGCGCGTTCGAAATAGGTCTACCGAACCATGCCGAGTTCCCGAAGTTGTACCGCAACATGCATGATGGGACGTTCAAGGACGTAACGGCGGCAATGCATATGAATCGGGCGATTCTGCCGATGGGGGCGAACTTCGGAGATCTCGATAACGACGGGTGGCTCGATGTATACCTGGGGACGGGCGACTCAACGTACCAGGCGCTGTTGCCGAACCGGATGTTTCGCAATGCGGGTGGGCAGAGGTTCGAGGACGTAACCACGGCGGGCGGCTTTGGGCATCTGCAGAAAGGGCATGGGATTGTCTTTGCGGATCTTCGAAATGTGGGGCTCGAAGATGTGTTTGAGGAGATGGGTGGGGCTCAGACGGGGGATAGCTATCAAAGCGCGCTCTATCAGAATCCCGGGAACGGGAACCACTGGGTGACGGTGATGCTCGAGGGGGTAAAGACGAACCGGGCGGCCTTCGGTGCGCGCATTGACGTGACTGTGAAGAGTGGGAGTGGGGCCAGGCATATCTACCGGACGGTGGGGTATGGGTCGAGCTTTGGAGGCAATCCGCTCCGGCAGCACGTCGGGATTGGCACTGCGGATCGCGTGGAGGAGATTGCGGTGACGTGGCCAGTGACAGGTATCGTCGAGCGCATACGCGGGGTGCAGGCGGACAGGACGTACCGGATGCGCGAAGGCAGCGGGAAGCTTGTGCCGGTTGTGCTGCACTGAGCCAGCCGTCCTGTTGATGACGTATGCTGGCACTCTTTATACTTGTGCGCTGAGACAGCGGTAGAGAAGGTGGAGATTTCTTGATCTGGACACGACGCGGCTTCATTCGATCGCTTTCGCGGACTGCACTTGTACTCTCGCTTGAGGATGTGCTGAAGCTTGCGGTTCCGGCTCAGGAAGCTGCGCCGAAAGGGCAGATCGGATCGAGGCCAGTGTTCGAGGCGAAGGCGCGACCTGCCCCGAGTACGATTCCCTCCCCTGTGAAGGGCACTCCGCTTGGGTACAGCTTCGTCGACGTGGCGAAAGAGAGTGGGCTGACCGCGAAGACGATATACGGCGGCGAGCATAAGAATCGCTACCTGCTGGAGACGACGGGATGTGGCGTCGCGTTCTATGACTACGACCACGATGACTGGCTTGATCTTTTTCTCGTCAATGGAACGAGGCTCGAAGGCTTTCCGAAGGGGCAGGAACCGATCAGCCGGTTGTTCAAGAACAATCGCGATGGCACGTTTACGGATGTAACGGCGAAGAGCGGGATGACGCGGTCGGGGTGGGGACAGGGTTGCTGCGTTGGGGACTATGACAACGATGGGTGGAACGATCTGTTCGTGAGTTACTACGGGCAGAACATTCTTTATAAGAACCACGGCGATGGGACGTTCACGGATGTAACGGTGAAGGCTGGCCTGGCACAATCGAAGACGCGCTGGAACTCGGGCTGCGCATTTCTTGACTACGACCGCGATGGCCATCTTGATCTATTTGTCGCGAACTACATCGACTTCGATATCAAGACAGCTCCTCTGCCAGAGGCGGCGGGGTGTGCGTATAAGGGCATCCAGGTGGCCTGCGGACCTCCGGGGCTGGATGGTGGAAAGAACATTCTGTATCACAACAATGGCGATGGAACCTTCACGGATGTCTCCAAGAAGGCGGGAATGTGGGACACGATCGGAACGTACGGGCTGAGTGTTTCGGTTGCGGATCTCGACAATGATGGGTGGCCGGATATCTACGTTGCGAACGACTCGACGGCAGCCACTTACTACCAGAATCAGAAGGACGGGACGTTCAAGGATCTTGCGATCGAAACGGGCATTGCTTACTCGCCGGATGGCAAGCCACAGGCTGGCATGGGTGTTTCCGTTGGGGACTTCAATCGCGATGGGCAGCTAGACATCGTCAAGACTAACTTCGCGGGAGATACAGATTCGCTGTATCAGAACCTTGGCGATGGAACGTTTGAGGATCACACCTATCTCTCGGGGCTTGGGATCAACACGCGCTATCTCGGATGGGGCGTCGGCTTTGTCGATCTCGATAATGATGGGTGGCTGGATATCTTCATCTCGAATGGCCATGTGTACCCGGAGGTCGATAACTCACATTTGGATTCTCCTTATGCCGAGCATAAGTATGTGTATCGCAACCTGCGCACGGGGCAGTTCGAAGAGGTGACGAACCAGGCGGGGAGCGGCATGACGGCTGCGGTCGCGGCGCGTGGATGCGCGTTCGGGGACTTCGATAACGATGGCGATATGGATGTCGTGGTGAACTGCGTGAACTCAGTGCCGCAGTTGCTCCGGTGCGATTCGACGATCATGCGGAACTGGTTGAAAATTCGGTTGGTTGGAAAGAAAAGCAACCGCACGGGCGTGGGGGCGCGCATTACCGTGACCGCGCGGACGGCTGAGGATGCGGAGTCGGGACAGGGCAAGCAGCCGATGCGGCAGATTGAAGAGGTTCGCAGCGGGGGAAGTTACTATTCGCAGAACGACCTGAGGGTTCACTTCGGACTGGATAAGGCGACCACCGTGGACGAGGTTGAGATTGTGTGGCCGTCGGGAACGAAGGACGTGCTTCGGGATCTTCCGCCGAACAAGCTGTATGTGATTGAAGAGGGTGGGAAGATTCTGAAGCAGGTCGCGATGGGTTCGGCTGCGAAGGCTGGCCTGTGACTCGTTGGCTTGCGGTGTGGCTAGCTTGCTGCTTCATGCTTGTGGAAACGCATGGTCAGCAGCAGAAGGTCTATCCCGCGAGCGCGGAACATCCAACCCCGGCCTGGTTTGTCGATGTCGCTTCGAAGGCCGGGCTCACCGTTCGCAATGTGAATGGGAGCGAGGAGAACAAGAAGTACATCGTCGAGGCTACGGGCTCGGGCGTGGCAATCATCGACTATGACCGCGACGGCTGGCCGGATATCTTTCTCGTCAACGGCAGAGATCTTGGCGCGGCGAGCGTAGGTTCGGCGACGAATCATCTTCTGCATAACAATCACGACGGGAGCTTTACCGACGTAACGGTGAAGGCGGGCCTGGTGTCTTCGGGATGGGGACAAGGGGCTTGTGTCGGGGACTACGACAACGATGGCTTCGATGATCTGTATGTGACGGGCTATGGCAAGAACAGGCTCTTCCACAATCAAGGCAATGGGACCTTTCGCGACGTGTCGGATCAGGCTGGCGTCGCCGGGACCGGTAAGGAGTGGGGGACGGGATGCGCGTTCGTCGATTATGACCGAGACGGGCGGTTGGATATAGCCGTCGCGAACTACGTGCACTTCGACCTGGCGAAGACGCCGATGCCGGGCCAGCAGGCTGGATGCATCTGGAAGGGCACACCGGTGATGTGCGGGCCGCGTGGGCTCCCAAGTGCACCGAATCTTCTCTTTCATAACGAAGGCGATGGGCACTTCAAGGACGTGAGCGCGACCAGCGGGATTGAGAAGACGGCGGGGCATTACTGCTTTTCGGTGACGACGATCGATTTCAACGAGGATGGGTGGCCGGATATCTACATGGCTTGTGATTCAACGCCATCCATCCTTTATCGCAATAACAAGGATGGCACCTTCACCGATGTGGCCGCGGATGTTGGGGCGGCGTTCAACGAGGATGGACGCGAGCAGGCTGGCATGGGAGCGACGGCGGCGGACTATAACGGCGACGGTCATGTCGACTTATTCAAGACAAACTTCTCTGACGACACATCGACGCTGTACAAGAGCAATGGCGATGGAACGTTTACGGATGAGACGTTTCCAGCTGGGCTTGGCATTAACTCGGATGCGCTCGGGTGGGGGGCGATGTTTGCCGATGTCGATAACGATGGTTATCCGGACCTGCTCGTCGTGAACGGGCATGTCTATCCGGAGGTCGATTCAGCAAAGCTTGGAGCGACCTATCGGGAGCCGCGTTTTCTTTACTGGAATCTCGGCAATGGGAAGTTTCGTGATGAGTCGAAGAGCGCAGGGCCGGGTCTGACGGAGCCGCTTTCGGGGCGCGGTCTCGCGGTGTCGGACCTGTGGAATGATGGGCGGCTTGAGGCGGTTGTCAATAACCTGAGCGATCGTCCGATGCTGTTGGTAAACGAGGCAAGAAATCAAAACCACTGGCTTGGCTTGCGGCTGATTGGCACGAAGTCGAACCGCTCAGCAATCGGGGCGCGGGTCGTAGTACATGGTGCAAAAAGAAGCTGGGTCGATGAGGTAAGGAGTGGTTCGAGTTACAACAGCAGCAGCGACCTGCGGCTTCATTTCGGGCTTGGTGCCGAGACGAAACTGAGCAAGGTGCTTGTGCGTTGGCCGAACGGCGAGCAGGAAGAGTTTGCCATTGACAGTGTCGATCGCATGCTTGAAATTACCGAAGGGAAAGGCACTGCGCGCCCTTGAACGTTGCGAGTTACGGTACTCCGCGTGGCCGGTTCGTACCGCGACACGAGGGTACAATGGACGACGTATTCTTGTGGCCTCACATGCTTTCGAGATGAGCCTGCAGAGAAGTGCGTTCCACATGAGGCAATCTGATGCGTGGCGATAAGAAGAAGAAAGGCTCCTCCAGTGGATCGGCCTCAAGCCCCACCGAGTCGCCGAGATATCAAACCATCTACGAAGAGTTACTGGGCGAGATCGAATCGGGTGTCTACAAGCCCGGGGATCGGCTGCCGAGCGAGGCCCTGCTTTGTGAGCGATTTCAGGCTTCGCGTATCACGGTGGCGAAGGCCTTTCAAACCTTGCAGCGCGACAAGCTTGTCATTCGCCGGCCGGGCTCCGGCACCTACGTCAACGAAAGCCCGCATGGCCCATCCATGCAGTTCGGTCTGCTGATTCCAGACCTTGGTACGACAGAAATCTTTGAGCCGATCTGCCAGGGGATGATGCGTTCGCCGGTCGCAAAGTCGCACTCGCTTTCCTGGGGGCACACGGCTAGCAATGAGAGCAGCCGCGAGAAGGCCGCCGAGCAGTTATGCGCGCAGTACATCAAGCAGAAGGTCGCGGGCGTGTTCTTCGCGCCCACAGAGTTCTCGCTTACCCGGGATGCGACGAATGGGCGCATCGCGACCATGCTCGCCAACTCGGGAATTCCTGTCGTGCTGCTCGATCGCGGCGTCGAACGTTATCCGGACCGGGGTGCGTTCGACCTTGTCGGCATCGATAATCATCGGGCTGGGCATCTGCTGACGCGCCACCTGCTTCAGGCCGGCGCGACGCGGATCATATTTGCGGCGCGGCACAACTCGGCTCCGACGGTGGACGCGAGGATTGCCGGCTACTTCAGCGCGTTGCGGACCGAAGGCAACGGGTTTGGTGAGGTTGTCCTGGGCGACTTCGAAGACACGGGCTTTGTGCGAGCGATGCTGGATCGAGTAAATCCGGATGGGATTGTGTGTGCGAACGACATCACCGCGGCCCGTCTGATGAGGACGTTGATCTCGCTTGGCGTGGAGATACCTGGTCGCATCAAGATCGTCGGCGTGGATGATGTGACTTATGCGAAGTTTCTGCCTGTTCCCCTGACGACGCTGCGGCAGGACTGCGGCGAAATTGGCGCGATAGCAATGTCGACCATGCTCGACCGGCTGGAGCGGCCGCATCATCCGGTGCGCGATGTGCTGGTGCGCTGCGATCTCGTGGTGCGGGCGTCGAGCGATCGGACGACCGCTAGCTAAAGCCGTCGAAGATTCTTCATGGCGACTTCGTTCCCGGGCTCGAGCGAGAGCGCATGTTCCAGGTCGCGGCGTGCGGAGACCTTGTCGCCAGCTTGCGCTTCCATAACACCGAGATCGTTCCAGTCGCTTGCAGTGCTGGTGGTCATACGAACTACGGCCTTCTGCTCCATCAGTGCTTCAGGAAGCTTTCCAAGTTGCTGATAGACCTGCGCAAGGGCGCGATACGCTTCGACATCGTTTGGTGCGAGACGCTTCCATGCTTCGAGCTCGATGACAGCCTTGCCGAGGGTGCCGCTGCCCGCGTAGGCGAGGGCCAAGGAGCGATGGGCATCGGCGTCATCGCGGACGGCGAGGGCGCGGATGAGCAGGTCTTCGGCTGTGGGAAGATCGCTCGCCTGGAGGGCGATCTGGGCTGAGCCGTAGAGGGCTTCGAAGTTGTCGGGCGCGGATGTGAGGACCTTCGCGAACTCCTGCTTTGCTCCGGCAGCATCGCCGCCTGCGAGGAGCGTGCTGCCTAGGCCGGCATGGGCGTCGAGATCGTCCGGGTGGCCGATGGTGAGTTGGCGAAAGGTGTGCTGGGCTTCGTCCAGATCATTGTGGCTCAGATCGAGGGAGGCGAGGTCAAAGGCCGCATCGGTGTAGCTGGGATCCTTCGCCATGGCCGCGCGGTACTGGCTTTGGGCTCCGGGTATGTCGCCTGCCAGTGCGAGAGCGGAGCCGAGGGAGGTCATGGTTCGAGGGTCATCGGGGCGCTGGTTGAGGACTTGGCGATAGAGTTGCGCCGCTCGCTGCGGGTTGCCCTCCTGCATCGTGAGCGCGGCGAGGTTATATTCAGCGAGTTCGTCGTTCGGGCTCTTGCTAAGGCGGTTCTCCATCCACGCGCGTTCGAGGGCCAGGCGTGGGTCAGTTTCCTTCTGCGTGGGATGGGGTAGGACCTGAAGCCAGAAGTGAGCCATCTCATCTACCGATCGATTGCCCGCATGAACTCGGATGGGCGGCGAATTCGGGTTGCGGATATTTGCGGTGGAGTTATCGAAGGTGTAGCGCATGTGGACCACGGCACCCTTCGGCAGAGTTAGCGGCGTGGATAGTCGATAGACGGATTGCCGATCAATGTCCCAATCCTTGATGAGCAGGATAGAACGGCGCTCGCCGCTAGGCGTCGTCGCCCATGCTTCCATGCGCTTGCCGAGATAGTGCGCATGGGGGTAGATGCCGAGAACATCGACGGCGACGGGGAGCTTGAGCTTGTCTTCGACGATGAAGGCTTGGTCGCCTGCAGGGATGTCGAGGGCGGCGTCGTTCTCGAGTTGCAAAAGCATGGGTTGCGCCGTCGCTGGCTTGTCGGTGAAGTAGAGGCCAATGCTCGCGCGGACGGACTCCTCTTTTCCAGTGGGCTTGAGATGCATGTTGAGGACAAGGTCGGTGCCTGGGTCGAGACGCCAGGGCATGCCCTCGGGTTCAATAAGGGCAGTAGAGTCGGGCTTCCAGAAGAGGAAGTGGCTGTCGGGATCGAACTTGTCGCCGGAGTCGACGAGGATGTCCATGCCGGGAATACCCTTCTGCCAGTCGGACGGGTGTGCACGACGGATGGAGGCGGTGCGGTCGAGGATGACGTTGGCGTGGTGCGTGACGCGGGGCGAGCCGGGCTTGATCTCCATGGCTCGGACCCAGCGTGTTCGGTCGAGCGAGACGGGCAGGACAAAGTTCTCGAAGAGGTCGGTTCCGGACGCCGGCACGGTCATGCTGGCGGGCATCTCGAGGATGAGGTCGGGTTTGCCGAGAGCCCACTCTTTCTCGAAAACCGGCGCGGCCGGCTCTGGTCCTGCACCCTCCGGCATGCCGCTGCTGACCCATGCGGCGATGAGCGCGATGTCTTCGTCGGAGAGCCTGCGATCGCCCTGAAGATGCACGCCTTCGAGCGACGGAAGCCACGGCGGCATGTAGCGGCTTGTGGTGACGGTCTGCATGAGCTTGCCCCAGCGCTTTGCGCCGTTGTAACTCGACAACGCGAATGGGCCGGAGCCGCCTTCGTGGTGGCAACTTGTGCAGTTCTTGTAGACGATCGGTGCGATCTGGCGCCGCCATGTGACGTCCGTGGCAGCATGCACGTTGCGCGACTTGTCTTTCGTCAGTCCGAGGAATCCGACGGCAAGCGCAGATGCTACGCCGAGCGTTCTACGGATGGCGTTGTGCTTCACCGCATACCCCTGCCGAAGGATGCGCTCATGATGCTACAGCCTACGGGAGAGCCGGTGGCACGTTCAACAGGCTTGCCGTCGAGAACCTCGCGAAGGATACGTTCCGCAAAGTGCTCCGTGGCCTGCGGGCGCTCAATGCCAAGGCGGACGTAGCGGTCGTCGATGCGGCCGACGTAGACGGGTTTCCACGAAGAGCCGTTCGGAAGGAGCACCGCGACCTCAGGCGTCGTCGTGGCTCCAGTCAGATGGGTGAGTCTGCCGTCGGGATCGAGAAGGACTTCTCCTCCCGGGTCGAAGCTTGCCTGGTGGGCGCGGACAGCTTCAGGCGTTTCGTCGGCGTTCGGGTATACGAACCAGAAGCGGACGTCCGCAGTAACAAACGCTTCGCGGACGCGCTTCATCTCGGGGAAGGTGCGGTTTGAGATGGGACATTCCGAGGCGACGAAGAAGAGGACGACTGCCTTGGTACTCGGTCTGGCGAGATCCGTTACGGCGTTGCCATCGAGAGCGCGGCCGTAAGCTGCCGGGTGTTGCGCATACGACACCGTGGCGGCGACGACGAGCAGTACGAGTGTCAGTCGATGAAGCATCGCGGCCATTTTAGTCCGTCCGAAGAAGGATCGGCTGTGAGGCGCGTGCGGTGGACCAGGAGGGGCTTCCGAGGTGCTTCTCGCCGGGTGGCTCTCATGCCCGGAGCCACCACGATGCAGCGCGAGAAAAGACCAGACTAGAAGCCGCCATCATACGGAGGCAGAGGCTGCGGGTTGAGGGAGATAGGGCGACCACCTGACACATTCTCCAACTCCTCATCCTTCAGCTCGTCGGCATCAGCGCCGGCTGCGGGCTTCTTGGTCTCTTCCTGCGGGGTCTCATTGATGAGATTCGACATGGTGTTCTCCTTTTTTACCTATCGGCATTGCGGCGGGGCAATTGGTCTGAGTGGGCCTGCTCCCGGAAAGAGCAGACCCATCCTGGGGCGACTATCGTATCGAGGCTTAGTCTTCCTTGTGGAACGGCGGAAGGGGCTGGGGATTGATGCCGCCGGAGACGGTTTCGAGTTCGTTTTCGTTCAGTTCATCCTTGGGCGTGCTGGTGACGGGCTTCTTGGGCTCTTCGCTGATGTGCTGTGACATGGTGTTCTCCTTGGATCGTGTCTTGTGTTGCCGGGGCCGCGCGGGCCGACTCTTGAACCTTTCAGAGGGAGCCAACCTGCCTTCGAGCTTGGGCTTTATCCGCCTGACTAGTCGTCTGACGGAGGATGATGCGGAGGAAGGGGCTGGGGGTTGATGCCACCCGAAACCGTCTCGAGTTCCTTCTCGTTGAGTTCCTCTGGAATAGGCTTCTTGGGGTCTTCGCTGATCTGCGACATGAATCTTCTCCTGGATCCTGGGTTCGAGGTGAGGATGACTTCCACCGTTCGTGGCTGCTGGAAGCATGTTGAGGAACGGTTGGGTAGAAACAGGGCGTCGTCAATGAGGTCTGCGAACGCCAGTATTCGACCGGACGGATCGTTCGCGATTGTAATGACCGCGAGAGATTTGGCTAGTGGAGCAATACGCCTCGGACGGGTTTGACCGCGACGTCTCTTCGATGGTGCGTTCGAGTGGCGTTTCGTTTCGTCCGGCGCTGCGGTTTTCGCAGGAGGCCGTTTCGTTTCGACTGCTTGCCGCTCTCACTTCTACCTACGCGCGTTAGCCACCGGTAGATTGGAGTGAGTTGTGTTTCGCATCCGAGAAAGCCGTTCCCCGAAAGCGAGACGATTCTAGTCCACGGACATGAACGAGAACGCGACCTGACGGAATTGGCGTAACATTTTGCGTGCGCTTCCGATACGAGGACGCGCCAATGCGAGGAGCTGACATGCCGGAATACACCGAAAACCATCCAGGCGAGCAGAGCGATCCGTCGAAAACACCCTCCGCGGATGAACTCACCGATAAAGACCTAGAGCAGGTAACGGGCGGCTCAGGTGGAACCAGTAATATCGGGCGTCTAGGCCCGGGCGGTCCTGGTCCGGCTCCGAAGAGCGCCTAGTTCCGCCCGGTGATAGCAGCAGCGGTCTTCCTACTTGAGGTTTATCTCACCTCGGCACTGCGCAGAACCGCAGAAGCAGGGCACAGCCATGGACGCCTTCGGAAACTTATAGTCGATGGTGAGTTCATCGCCCTCGCGAATGGCCCGACGGGCCATGTAAAGAAGATGACCTTTGAAGACCCAGGCTCGGATATTAGGGTCGCAGGAGTGATTGATGTACTCGGCACCGCTGCCTCCGACGGAACCGTCGATGGTTACGCTCCAGTCCTTCTTGTCGAGAGTGAAGAGGTACATCAGCTTCGCCTGGTCACCAAGACGCCGGATCGTCTCTTCGCGCCCGATTCTTTCGCCGGCGTACTCGATCACTTTGCGCCGCGCCGGAATGTCTTCTGCCGCGAAGAGGCCGAAGCGATGGATCCTCGAAGGGCGAACGATCAGTCTGTAGCTTGCGAATCGCGGATCGATCCGGGGTTCTCTGTCGTCAGGCATCTCGGAGCCGCCGCGAACCCGGGTCTTAGCCATTGAAAGATGTTAGTACGTCGTGAGCCGCCGAAGATCGCAGCAGCCAGAGCAAGTCCACCTGAAAATTCGAAACAAGCGTTCGGGTCCTCACCGCCAATTGATAATTGGGGCCCTGGCACGGGCGTAGAATCGAGGGTGGATACCTGCCGAGCGGGTGCCGAGGAGATGCCTTTTTGAGCCAGCCACATTCCGACGTTCTTGTGTTCTTCGGGGCAACCGGGGATCTTGCGTACAAGAAGATCTTTCCGGCGCTGCAGTCGATGATCAAGCGAGGGACGCTGAACGTGCCCGTCATCGGGGTTGCGAAGGCAGGATGGGGGCTCGACCAGTTCAAGGATCGCGCGAAAGACAGCCTCGAAAAGCATGGCGGTCTCGACCAGGGGGCGTGGGAGAAGCTGGAAGGTCTGCTGCATTACGTCGACGGCGACTACGCCGACCCGGCGACCTTTACCGCGGTGAAGCAGGCGATGGGCGAGGCGAAGCGGCCAGCCCATTACCTGGCCATTCCTCCGGCGCTGTTCGAGAAGGTGGTCGAGCAACTCGTGAAGTCGGGATGCGCAACGGATGCCCGGATGATCGTGGAGAAGCCGTTCGGGCATGACCTGGCCTCGGCGCAGGAACTCAACCGGATTCTGCTGTCGGCGTTTCCGGAGTCGTCCATCTTCCGGATCGATCACTATCTCGCGAAGGCCCCTGTCCACAACATGGTGTCGTTCCGATTCTCGAACTCGTTTCTTGAGCCGCTTTGGAATCGCAACTACATCGAGAGCGTACAGATCACCATGGCGGAGGACTTCGGCGTGCAGGGTCGCGGAGCCTTCTATGACCAGACCGGCACCATCCGCGACGTGATTCAGAATCACATCTTCCAGATCATGTGCAACTTAGCCATGGAACCACCGGCACGAAACGACAGCGAATCGCAGCGGGACGAGAAGGTGAAGGTGCTGAAGGCAATCCCGTCTATTCTCTCGAAAGACCTGGTGCGCGGACAATTTCGTGGTTACCTGGACGAGAAGGGTGTCGCGCCTGACTCGCAGACCGAGACCTTTGCGGCGATGCGCCTGTGGATCCACTCGTGGCGCTGGGAGGGTGTTCCCTTCTACATCCGGTCGGGCAAGAACCTGCCGAGCACATGCACCGAGGTGATGGCGCGCTTCATCCGCCCGCCGCATACAAATATCTCCGAGCCTGATGTCCCGCAGAACTACATGCGATTCCGAATCAGCCCGGACATGACGGTCGGGATGTCCGTCTCGGCCGCATCGGAGAAGGAAGGCGGCCCGCGCGAGGCAGTCGAGCTTGTGGCGAGCCGGCACCCCGGCCCCGACACGATGGAAGCCTACGAGCGTGTCCTGAGCGACGCGATGGCGGGCGATGCTACGCTCTTCGCGCGGCAGGACTACGTGGAAGAGGCCTGGCGGATTGTCGACCCCGTGCTGAAAGAGACAACGCCGGTGTACGTCTATGAGCCGCATACGTGGGGTCCATCTGAGACTGCGCCAACGGTCGTTCCGCCGGGCGGTTGGGACGAGCCGGTTGCGTTGACGCCTGAGGGGTAGGAGGGCAGGGCCAACGATTGAAGTCTTTGTTTCGAGCCGACGTGCCGAAAGTGCTGCGTTCGCAGTAAGCTGGCATGGCTGTAGATTTCCTGCGTCTCTGCTTTCCGAATTCCTGTCGCCCTGGCCGGCAAGTCGCTACCCCATGTTGAGGAGAAGTTTCGATCATGCGTTCGTCCCGTGGATTCACCCGCAGCCATCTCCGTCTCGCAGTCGTTGCGGGTCTTTCTTTGTCTCTGGCCGCAGTTCCGTTGGCGTCGCGCACGCTCGCCCAGGCGGCCGTTTCCAGCAATCCGAAGACAAACGTTAATCCTGAGGCCCTCCGGTTCGCCAACGATCTTCTGAAGAAGATGACCCTCGAAGAGAAGATCGGGCAGATGAGCCAGACCGCCATGAACACGCCCGACAAGAAAGCCGTCGACGACGGCATCCGCAAGGGCCAAATCGGCTCGCTGCTCTTCATCACGGACGCGACCGAGATCAACCGGCTGCAGAAGATCGCGGTCGACGAATCGCGGCTGCATATCCCGCTGATCGTCGGGTTCGACGTCATTCATGGCTTCCGGACCATCTATCCAGTTCCCATCGCGATGGCCGCTTCATGGGAACCCTCGGTCGCCGAGACCGCGCAGAGGATGGCGGCGCGTGAGGCCAGCTCTGACGGAGTACGCTGGACCTTCGCGCCCATGGTGGATATCGCCCGCGACCCGCGTTGGGGACGCATTATGGAGGGCGCGGGCGAAGACCCGTACTTGGGTTCGCGCATGGCGGAGGCGCAGGTGCGCGGCTTCCAGGGAGATCTCGGGCCGGACCATATCCTCGCCTGCGTGAAGCACTTCGCGGGCTATGGCGCGGCGGTTGGCGGACGCGACTACGACTCGTCGAACATTTCGGATGACCAGCTTTGGAATGTCTACCTTCCACCGTTCAAGGCGGCGGTCGACGCGGGTGCGGGCTCGCTCATGTCGGCCTACATGGACCTGAACTCAGTTCCGGCAACGGGAAATAAGTTTCTTCTGCACGACGTGCTGCGGGAGCAATGGGGCTTCAAAGGCTTCGTCGTCAGTGACTGGGACTCCGTGAAGAGCCTGACCGTGCATGGCTTCAGCGCGGACGACCGCGACGCGGCCACGCGGGCGGTGAACGCGGGAGTCGACATGGAGATGACCAGCCACACCTTCCGCGACAACCTCGCCGCCGCCGTGAAGCAGGGGACGGTGAAGGAATCGACGATCGACGACGCGGTGCGAGACATTCTTGTCGCGAAGTACCGCCTTGGGCTATTCAAGAATCCATACGTCGACACCGCGAAGATAGAGAACATCTCGGCGGCGCAGCGTGCGGCCACGCGCAAGGCCGCGACCCAGACGGCGGTTCTGCTGCGTAACGAGGGCGGGCTTCTGCCTCTGACCAAGGCTCCGGCTTCAATCGCAGTGATCGGGCCGCTTGCGAATGCGAAGGCGGACACGATGGGCTCTTGGAGCCTCGCAGGTCACCCCGCCGATACCGTTACGGTGCTCGAGGGGATCAAGAACAAGTTTGGCAACGGGACGAATATCCGCTCGACGACGGGTGTCGAGATCTTCCGCGACCAGCCCTCGATCTTCGACGACCAGTTCCCCGACCCCAAGCCCGTGCTGACGACCGACGAGGCGAAAAAGGCGGAGTTCGATAAGGCGATCGCGATGGTGAAAGACTCGGAGATGACCGTTCTTGTGCTCGGCGAAGCGCAGACGATGAGCGGCGAGCGGGCCTCTCGGTCATCGCTGACGCTGCCGGGCAAGCAGCAGGAGCTACTCGAAGCAGCCGTCGCGACGGGCAAGCCGATCGTGCTTGTGCTGCTGAACGCGCGGCCGCTCGACATCACCTGGGCTTCGGCGCATGTTCCTGCAATCCTTGACGTCTGGTATCCCGGCACGGAAGGCGGGAACGCGGTTGCCGACCTGCTCTCAGGCGCGGCGAACCCGGGAGGTAAGCTGCCCGTGAGTTGGCCTCGCAACGTAGGCCAGGTGCCAATCTACTATGGCGATAATCTGACGCAGATCCCCCGTGATCCCGAGACGCGGTACTGGGATGGATCAAGCGCACCACTGTATCCGTTTGGGTATGGGCTGAGCTACTCGACCTTCACGCTTGGCAACATGAAGATGTCGTCGACCTCGCTCAAGAAGACGGGCGAGGTGACGGTTTCGGTGGACGTGCAGAACACCTCAGCCACTGCCGGCGACGAGGTGGTGCAGCTTTACACGCATCAACGAGCGGGAAGTGCGTCACGGCCGGTGCGCGAGTTGAAGGGCTTCCGGCGGGTTCAGCTTGGCCCGAACGAGACGAAGACCGTCACCCTGACGCTCAAGGCGGAGCAGCTTGGCTTCTGGAGCCCGGCGAAGCGGATACCGGTGCTTGAGGCGGGTGCATTCGATCTGTGGATCGGAACGTCATCGCAGGCGGAGATGCACTCGGAGTTCACGCTCGAGCCATAGCAAGCCTGGGAAGGGGTGTGGTGGGCTAGTCTGGAGACGGAGATTGCCCATGTCGTCGACCGATACCGCCGCACCCCGTCAGCACGCCTACACCGGCCCCGCGCTGCCGCAGACTCCTGAACCGAGCCACGCCGAGCGTGTCCGCACGCTCTTCTCGATCACTTCGGTCGCCACGCTTTCGACCGTGTCGCGTAAACATCCGGGCTTTCCGTTTGGGTCGCTGATGCCGTTCGGGCTCGATGCCGCCGGAAGGCCGACCTTCCTCATCAGCAACATGGCCATGCATACGCAGAACCTGAAAGCCGACCCGAGGTGCAGCCTTTTCGTGGAGCAGAAGGCAGAGGATGGCGATGTTCTCGGAGCAGCGCGGGCGACGCTGATCGGGCAAGCCGAGCCTGTGCCCTCGGGCGACCTCGCCGAGGTGAGGGAGAGCTACCTGGCGCGGCATGAGAAGAGCCGCTACTGGGTCGACTTCGCGGACTTCAGCTTCTTCCGGCTCGAGCCGCTGGACCTCTACTACGTCGGCGGCTTCGGTGTCATGGGATGGGTTGGCGCGCAGGACTACGTCGACGCCGCGCCCGACCCGCTGGCGCAGGCAGCTCCGGGCATTCTCTCGCACATGAACGCAGATCATGTGGACGCGATGATCAAGCTGGCGCAGGCGCATGCCCAGATCGAGGCAACCGAAGCGGCGATGACGGCAGTCGACCGTCTCGGCTTCAACCTGCGTCTTAAGACAGCCGACGGCATGAAGGGCGCGCGAATCAACTTCCTGCGCGAGGTTGCGAACGCCCAGGAGACGCGCAAGGTGCTGGTCGAGATGATCCGGCTGATCGAGGGCGGCAAGGAGTAGCCTGCCTGCCTCCTAGCTCCAGGCTGCGCGTTCTTCCTGCGTCAGTGACAGCGGGAGGACGCGGCCTTCAGCGGCTGATTTGAAGGTGGTTTCGAGGATCGCCATCACAGCGACCGCATCACGGGCCGGAATCTCCGCGGGATGGCCAGACAGGATCGCGTCGCGAATGCTCGCGTAGTAGAGGCTCTGGTTCGAGGGCGGCGCGGAGATCTCGGTGCGTGTGCCGGTGGCTCCGTCGAAGAGCAGGCCGGGGTCGGGGTCGACGCCGAAGCGCGGGTCGGTCGGCGGCATGCCGGAGACGAGCTGCGCCTCCTGCACGTCGAGTCCATACTTCATCCAGGTTCCAGCCATGCCGTGAACGACGGAGCGTGGACCGCCCTTCGCGGCGACGATCGTGGCGTTGAGGATGACGTTCATCTTGTCGTAGAAGAGCTGAACATGCGCGTAGTCGTCAGTCAGTCCACCTGGACGCATCGTGCGGATGGTAGCGCTGACCGAATGCGGCAGGCCGAAGAGATAGAGCGCCGCGTCGATAAGGTGCGGACCGAGATCGAACCACAAGCCTGCGCCGGGACCGGGATCTTCGCGCCAGCGCTTGCGCACGTTGGGCCGGTAGCGGTCCATGTGGCACTCGTAGTGAGTCACCTGCCCAAGGGCACCCGACTCAAGCACGGCCTTGGTCGCGAGAATCTCGCTGTCCCAGCGGCGATTGTGGAAGACCGAGAGCAGGCGTCCAGTGTCGACGGCGATCTTCTGCAGTTCGCGCGCCTCGGCAAGCGTGACTGTGAACGGCTTATCGATGACGACATCCTTCCCCGCGCGCATGGCGGCAGCGGCAAGGGGGAAGTGGCTGTCGTTCGGCGTGGCAATCACCACGAGATCGACATCAGGGTGCGTCGGCACCTCTTCCGGCGCGCAGACAATGGCCTCGGGGATATCGACCGCGAGAACGTCGCGTTTGCTCGATCCGACGACAGTCAGCGGCAGGTTCGGCACCGCGCGGATGTTTGGTGCGTGGAAGGTCTTGCCTGCGTATCCATAGCCGATGAGTCCGACCCGTACTGCCTCTTTGCTTCCGCTCATGAAGTCCTCAGTATTATGGTATCCGCGATCCGGTAAGCGGGAGCGGCGAACCCGCCGAACGCAGCGTCCAGGACATGCCATTGAAGCGCAGGTCGGTGAGCGTAAGCGGTGCAATGTCGATGCGCCAGAAGGACTGCGGTGGTGCGCTGAGCGTGTGCACGAGAGCCGCGCGAATAATGGCTGGATGAGTGATCGCGACGATGTGTCCCGCGTCCTGCTGATCGGCGATCCATTGCCCGACGCGCCCGATCAGCTCGACGAACGACTCGCCTCCATGCGGGGCGGTGTGGACATCCATCAGCCACTCCAGCAGACCTTCAGGATCCTCCTCCTGAATTGCTTCGAGTCGTACCCGCACCAGTTGCCATAGTCGCAATCGCGAAGTTCAAGATCGACTTCGGCCGAGAGGTTCAGAGCCTCGGCAGTCTGCCGCGTACGCTGCTCGGGACCACAGAGGACATACCGTGCATGAGGCGCGGCCCAGCTTAGGGAGGAGATTTCTTCGTACTCCTTCGGCAGCACCGACTCATCGAGCGGAAACGACGCAGCCCGCGAGGCACCGGTCGCCGCATGGCTGATGAAGGTGATACGAGACGGGTTGGATTCGGGCTCCACCTTTGACCTCAGCGACCTCAGGCGAGGGTATCATCGCAGGCAGCCTGGGCCGAAGGACCCAATTCGCTCTCACAAAATAACGCCGCGACCCATGGTAGATTCCAGTTGTCGAGGTCTCCGCATGAAGCGCCTGGTTGCTGCCGTTTGCCTCTTTCTGCTTGCTCCTTTGTCCTTACACGCATGGGGTCCGCAGGGACATCGCCTGGTCGCGGAGATCGCCTTCGACCACCTCACGCCGGAGGCGCATGCGAGCGTGCAGGAGTTACTCGGCCACGAGAGCCTCGCCGACGTCTCCTCCTGGGCCGATGCGTACCTTGATGGCAACTTCCAGACCTTCTACTGGCACTTCATCAACATTCCTCCCGATGCGGCAGGCTATGACCGCGATCGCGATTGCCTCCTCCAGCCCGGTGTCACACGCGGGAGCACGCGCGACCACTGGCGCGACTGCGCGGTCGAACGCATTCCGTACAACGCCGAACGGATTGCCAACCCATCGCTTGATCGAGCCGACCGTGCCATCGCGCTGAAGTTCCTTGTGCATATCGTTGGCGATCTGCACCAGCCGTTCCACGCCCTCGGAGTTGGCCACGGAGGCAATGACATCCCGGTCACCGTCTTCGGCTCACCGGACTGCGGCGACTACAAGTGCAACCTGCACGAGGTCTGGGACGAGAAGCTTATCGAGCGGCGTGGTCTGGATGACAGCGCCTACCTCAAAGTTCTCGAGACGGGGATCGCGGCGAAGAAGATGACCGCCGGAACCGGCACCTCGGTGGACTGGGCCATGGAGTCGCGCGACCTTGGCAGGGCGGCCCTTGTGGCGGCGGGAACGAACATCGACGAAGCGTACTACGCACGGAATATCGCGACAGTTGATCAGCGCCTGGAGCAGGGTGGTCTTCGCCTCGCCGCGCTGATCAATGCAGCTTTCGCCAAGGCCCCAGTCGAGAAAGTACCACGCTAGCCCTGCACAGCGGCTTTGATCGCAGGCGTTTCGGTGACCGCCGCCTTCACGCGCGCATCGTTGTCCATCAGTTTGAGCACGGACTCGGTCACCTGTTCATCCACGCGGGAGGCGTTGCGAATCTCGACTGGAAAACGCGCGGAGAACTGAAGCCCTCCGCTAATAAGCTGTAGTCGCGATTCGATCACGGGGGCGTCCACGGTCGAGTCCATCCACGCCTCCATCTCCTTGTGCTGTGCCTCGATCTGCGGTCGATAGCCTTCGTAGACCGCCTTGACCGCCTTCAATAGGTCCTCCGACGCACCGTTGTAGTCTGAGGTAAGCGAAAGCTTCACGGTGAGCTCGTGCCACGCGTACTCCGTTCCCGGCAGTTGCTTGTAGAGCGGAGTGCCCGCCTGGAAAAGGACTGAGTTCGAGAAGACGGCGACCCGCCCCGTGGGATGCAGGTCCGTGCCCGTGCCCGCAAGCTCCATGATGTAGAAGCGCACCAGGCCCACATCGATCACGTCGCCTGACACCCCGGCGACCGAGATGCGATCACCAACTCGGACGCCATAGCGGCCAACAATAAAGAAGTAAGCAGCTACCGAAAGCAGGATGGTCTGGAGCCCGACCGCGAGACCCGCAGTGATGAATCCAGCAAAAGTCGTCAACGAATTAAACTGCGTGACGAAGCCGAAGATAATCACCAGCCCAGTGAGAAAGCCAACGACGAGCCTGCGTAACGACATGATCTGCCTGCGCCGGCGCGGATCGCGGACATAGCGAACCGTGGCTCGCTTCCACACCTCACCCAGGATGAAGACGACACCGAGCACAAGCGCAATCGTCAGAAGCCGCAACAGCAGAGCACGCAGCACTTCGTGATACTCGTCGTTCACCGCAGCGCGCCACGCAAGCAGGTTCGCCCGGCTCTGCTCGAGGAGGATGATCTCCTGGCTCAGCGGAACAGCCGCATTGGAGAGCGCCTTGAAGGTCGCTGTCACCTGGTCGAAGCTCTTGCGAATGGCCGCGGAGGTAACCGGCGCTGCGGGCGTGCCCGGGGCAGAGGGCGGAGCCGGTGTCGCCGCAGGCTGGGTGTCGGGGACCACGGCCGCCTGCAAGCCCTGCACCTGCTGCGAGAGCGTATCGCCCATCTGCAGCGTGCTGCGCAGGATGTTCGTTAGAGGCGTCCGCAGGGCAAGCGTTTCGTTGTGCAGGTCCTGCGTCTCCTGAATCCACTGGTCGATCGCGTGCCGCGTCGAGAGCAGTTGGAACAGCGCAACTGCTTCACTCGTCACACCCGATGACCGTTGAATATCGAGACTGGCGAGAGGCGGCGCAACCGACTTCCCCTTCGCCGCCGCAAGCTCCGGAGCCGAACGCTGCAGGCGATCGATATCGCCCGCGAGCCCCGTCTTACCCTGCGCGTCGGACATGCCGACGATCTTTCCGAGCGCGTCGGACATCGCGTTCGAGAGCTCGAGCGCACCCTCGACATCGTCGCGCTGATGCGTCAGGGCAGCCACATCCTTTGGCTTCGCCGCCGCAATCTGCTGATCGAGACTGGCAGCGAGCGTCTTGAGATCGGCGATGCGAGTGGTGACCGTCTGTTTCGTCGTTTGAAGCCGCTGCGCCTCACCCTGCTGGGGAACCGCTGCGTCTTGAGACGCGCTGCGCTTCTTCTGGTAGGCATCGAGCAGAAGCGCCTCGGCCTTGGCGGAATCGAAGGCATAATCGGCTACCTGCGCGGCCTGGGTCGCCGCCTGGTCGCGATAGAGCGCGTCACTCGGCTCACCGACTTTCTGAATCGGCGAGACGGCCATCCGGTAGTACCGGATGACGGTGCTGAGATGCGCGAGAATATCCTTGCTGCGGTCGTCGGGATTCAGTCCGGCGATAGGCGCGAGCGCGAGCCCCGTCAGCGGAGCCGAGGCGGGCGCCTGTGCCGAAACCACCGACACCGGAGCCGCGGCAGTCTTCGTCGCGGAGGCAGGCTGCGTCGTCGAAGCAGATGGTTGCGCCGCCAACGGACCGGGTTGCTGCCCGGCGAACGAAGTCACGGAGCCCGCGAGCAGCAGAAGCGTCAGGATCTTTCGTGCTCGAAACGACGTACGGTGAAACCGGCAAGAGAGAAGCGGGCGCGCCTTGGTCATTGCATCCATTTTAAGATGGATGCTCCCCGGTCGGCCTTCGGCTCACGCCAGATCTCAGTCCATCAGCTTCCGCGTCAGGTAGATATACTGCACGGCCCGCGTCTCCGCCTGCTCTTTCAGGTCCGCTCCGGCACCGTGACCGCCCTCGATGATCTCCTCGTAGAAGAACGGCTTGTGAAACTCCTCCATGCGGGCCGCGAACTTGCGGGCGTGTACGGGCCCGACTCGATCATCCTTGGTGGTCGTAAAGATCAGCGGCTCAGGATAGGTCACATCCGGCTTGAGTTGGTGATAAGGCGAGATCGAGGCAAGGAAGCGCCGCTCTTCCGGGTTCCCCACCGACCCGTACTCACCCACCCACGACGCCCCGGCCGCGATCTGCTCGAAGCGGAGCATATCGAGCAGCGGGACCTGGATCACGATCGCATTCCAAAGATCCGGACGCTGGGTCATCTCGACTCCCATCAGCAAGCCGCCGTTCGATCCGCCCACGATGCCTAGACGGCGTGGCGAAGTGATCTTCCGGGCAATCAGGTCTTCCGCCACCGCCGCAAAATCGTCATAGATTCTCTGCCGATGCGTCTTCAGCCCGGCCTCGTGCCACGCCGGGCCAAACTCGCCGCCGCCGCGGATGTTCGCGAGTACAAAGATGCCGCCGCGTTCCAGCCAAAGCTTGCCAAGCACGCCGGAGTAGTACGGCGTATTCGAGACCTGGAAGCCGCCATATGCCGTCAATTGGGTGGGATTGGAGCCGTCGTACTTGAGATCCTTTCGCCGCACGACAAAGTACGGCACCTTCGTCCCGTCCTTTGAAGTCGCCTCAAGCTGTTCGACGACGTCCTTCGATCCGTCGAACTGCGGCGGGAGCGTCTTGACAATTGCGAGCTCACCAGTAGCCGCATCGCCAAGCTCGAGCGACGAAGGGGTCAAAAAGCCCGTCAACTCAAGAAAGAACTTGTCGTCCGACGTGTCGGTCGTCACGACCTCAACGGTCTGGTTGTCAGGGACGGCGAGCTTCGTGCGGGTCCATCCGCCCTTGCCCCACGTGTAGCAGTACGCCCTTCCCTGGACATGCTCGAGTGTCGTCAGAAGGAGATGGTTGCGCGTGGTCGAGACGTCCTGGGCGAATTCCTCCGACGTCGGTTCGAAGACGACAGTCGGCTTCAGATGAAGCGAATCCTTGCGAACGGCCGCAAGATCGAGCGATACAATCGCTCCCTGGGGGAAGCCGTGCATCATTCCCTCGGGCTTCCAATCCTCATTGAGCGTCACGATGATCTGCCCGTCCAACATTCCGTCGATGTCGCTCTTCTTCGGGAGCGCGAGCGGCTTCGCGCCGTCCGGCGTCAGCAGTGAGACTTCGCTTTCAAAAAAATTCACCCCGCGCCGAAGTATCGTTACCTGGTTGCCTTGGTCATCGTGCAGCACAAAGGCGCCTGCGCTCACGTCCGACTCGGTCCCGCGATAGACCTCCGTCGCCTTATCGAGCGGCTGCCCCCGTTTCCATCGCTTGACTACGAACGGGTAGCCCGATTTCGTCATCGTTCCTGGACCCCAGTCCCGATCGACGAGCAGCGTGTCCTTGTCGATCCAGCTCACCCCCTGCTTCGACTTCGGCAGAACGAAGCCTCCGGGAACAAACTTTCCGGTCTTCAAATCGAACTCACGAAGCGTCTCCGCATCCTCCCCGCCAGCCGAAAGCGCCACCATGCACAGACCGGCCCCCGGATAGAGGCAGTTGAGCCCCTTCTGCACCCACTTCTCGTTGTCGGCCTTGGCCAGCGCGTCGTAGTCGATCACGGTCTGCCAGTGCGGCTGCCCGGATTTGTAATCCTCGAGAGTCGTCTTCCGTAGAATCCCGCGGATGTGCTGCGCGTCCTGCCACGTGTTGTAGATCGTCCCTTCACGGAAGTCAGGCATGGCAAGCCGGTCAGGAGATTCCAGCACCTTCAACGCATCCGCCTGGAGCCCGGCGAATCGCGGGTCTGCCTCGAGCACCTTCGACGTACGCTCGTTTTCCGCCTTCACCCACGACATCGAACGCTCTCCGGAAACGTCCTCCAGCCACTGGTATTTGTCGGGCTGCTCCGTCGATGTCTGCGACCGCATGAGGGTCGGAGTCATCACAACAATGGCCGTTCCAAGCAAGGTGGCGGTCGTGATCCGAAAGCGTTTGTGAGTCAAGATGGTCTCCAATCGACGGAAATCGTTGCTTCAGTATTCGGTTCATGAGTTCATATCTGTGTCGAGAGCGTGAATTCGAATCCGCCTTTGGCAATCACACCGTAGTTGCACGTTTTTTGCGTCGCATGGATGACATAGCGGAAACATTATGGGAGACAGTGTGTTCTTTCCTAGGCAGAATGGTTCAGGGCAAGTGGATTCCCTGTCCGGATTGGAGCCCGATATGGCGAAGCAAGCATTCATCCTCGTATACGGGCGCGATCTTAGCCTTCTTGAAACACGTTGCTGGGTCCTCGAAGGCGCCGGATTTCGGGTGCAAGGTACGGCAGACTTCGCGGAGACGATGAGCGTGTTCAAGGCAGAGCCGCCGGACCTGACCATCCTATGTCATTCGCTTCTGCCGGAACAGCGGAAAGAAGCGTTGGACGCAACGCGTGCCGCCTGTCCGTCCCGCAAGATGCTCGTTCTCAGCGGAGGCCTGGGCGAACTGCCCGGCCACGAAGAGACCGCCACTATCGATGCCTTCGATGGGCCCAGGGTCCTCGTTGCTACGGTCAAACGTCTTCTGGGAGAAACCGAGGTTTAGCAGGGAGCCCGCGAACCGCCCGTCAGGAAATTTATGTTTGCTAGGCGACTTACGAGCGCATCCCGCATCCAAACTTGGGTGATCCTGGTTAATTTGGAGGCGATCCCTCCTCCATGAAGCACCCTTACGGTGTTCTCTCCAGAGTTTCGAGAGGCGGAGGGAGCGATGGAGACAACCGGACGCTCCAACTCACAATCGAACCTTAAGATGGTGGGACCACTTCAACCTGGGGACGAGCATGCGATTGCGGGGCAGCTCGCTCTCGAGTTATTGCATGATATTCGTAATCCCCTTGAGGCGCTGAGCCATCTCACCTATCTCGCGTTGCAAGAGGCGGACGATCCTGCGCGCGTACGCAAGTACATGCTGCTCGCGGAAGAGCAGATCGCCATCCTGGGCCAGTTCGCCCGCCAGACGCTCAGCCTATCCAAGCCATCGTCAGTGCCCAGGTCAAGCGATCTCGTCCGCCTCGCTGAGGCAGCCCTTCGCATTCATCAGCGGACGATCGACTCTCGCAGGATTCACTTGGTGAAGAGTCTTCCCGAGAACCTCATGGCCGAAGTGCACTCGGGCGAGATGCTCCGGGTTATCTCGAACCTCATCGTCAATGCGCTCGATGCTCTACCCGAGGAGGGGACACTCAATCTCCGTCTGCATAAATGCCACGGCAAGGTTCACCTTGTCATAGCCGACAATGGCCACGGCATCGCCGAAGAGCACCGGCAGAGCATATTCGATCCCCACTTCACCACCAAAGGGGATGCGGGTACCGGTCTCGGTCTCGCCTCTTCGAAGAGGATCATCGAGAATCACAAGGGAACCATCAGGCTCCGCAGCAGCGTAATCCCCGGCAAGAGCGGATCAACTTTCAGGATCTGCCTCCCGGCCTGAGCGCCTACCAGGACTCAGCCTCTACTGCGGCAAAGTCCCGTGCACCGCGTCGTCAAGACGAATCTGGTTATTCTCAAGCAGCGTCCCAAGCGCCCGCTGTAATTCGATCTGAGCCTTCTTCCAGTTACTCCGCGCCGCGATCTCGGTCGACCGGGCCTGCGCGAGGTACGTCTCATCCTGGATCACAAGCAGGTTCGTCGAAGCGCCCACCGTCAGCTTGTCGATCTCCGTCTGCAGAAATTGCTCCTGGTACCCGGTGCTGTTGCGCGCTGCGTTGTAAGCCGCATGCGCCGTCTCGAGCGCGATCACCGCGTTCTCGATATCCTGCCGGATCGATTCACTCAGTTTCGCCGTTCGCGCCTGCACCTGGCGCAACTGCACCGTGTCTCGCGCCGCATCCGACTGCGCGATCCGGTTCCGCAGCGGGAGCGTCAATTGCACGCCCGCCTGGTAGATCGTCGAGGTCCGCAGCCCACCCAGCTCAAGGTTCTGCGGAATCGTCGGAGCCCCCGTGCCAGGCGACCCAAGCTGCTCATACGCGACCTCCGAGCTGCCCCGCGTCTGCGCATTCGCATACACGTTCAACTGCGGCAAAGCCTCATTCCGCGACGCCTGCACATTCACCCGGCCTGCCTTGATCTGCTCCTCCGCCTGAGCCAGGTCCGGCCGCCGGGAAAGCCCCTGCTGAATCAGATCCGTCACCGGAAGCGTCTCCATGAGGTCCGGAACCGTGATGTGGTCGGTCGGCACAATCTCGCTGAACGAGGCCGCAAACACCGGCGACTCCGTCCGGATCATCTGGTTCCGCAGGATAACCTCCTGCTGTCGATAAAGCCCCTGCGCCTGCACCAGGTCGAACTCGCTTGAGCTCACGAGAGCCGCCGCCCGCGTCAACTCGATCGGCGCAAGTGTTCCCTCGATCACCTGGTCCGCGTCATCCTTCCGCAGCTTCTCCGCCGCCCGCAGCGCCTCCTGCTTTACCGCAACGTTCTCACCCAGGCTCACGAGATCGAAGTAGAGCCGCGATATCCCATACACCGTCTGCTGCACCTGTTGATCGAACAAAAGCCGCGACACCCGCCGATCGAGGTTCGCGACCTTCACATACCGCAAATTCACCGCACGCCCGCGCCCGCGCAGCAAAGGCTGCGTCAGCGTCACCGACGTGCTCGGTGAGTAGAACGGATTGTTCTCCGATTGCGTCGAATAGATCACCTGCGAGTCGTTATTTCCCGTCGCCTGCAGTTGAAGCCCCGTACTGAAGCCCTGGATATAGGAAAGGTTCGCCGCGATATAGTGAAGCGGCGCCGCCTCGGTCGTCGTTCCGGAAGCCGTTCCGCTGGTCCCTGTCGTTCCCGTCGCGGTCCCCGTCGTCCCGGTGAGTGTCACCGTATTCGACCGCCGCAGATACCCGCCAGTAAGAATCAGATTCGGATCGAACAACGGCACCGCAGGCCCGGTAGCATACGTCGTGCTCGTCCCACCCTCGCCATAGTTCAGCGTCGATTGCGTCGTCGAGTTCAACGAGGTCAGATCCGTCACGGTCGGCACGGTCGGATTTGGATTCGTTGCTCCCGTATTCAGCAGCGGACTCCCCGGCCCACCCACGCCATTCGGCGGGGCCTGCACCGTATAGTCGATCCCGCGCAGATTGCCGCCACCTTTCGCCCGCAGCAGGTCATCATCCGCAAGCTGCAGGTTGTATCGTTCGACCTCTACATCGAGGTTGTTTTCAATCGCCAGCGAGATCGCATCGTGCAGCGAGAGATACAGCTTCCCATCCCGCACCAGGCTCATCAGCCGAGCGCCTGTCCCGGGAAACAACTCCGGCACCTTCGGCCGCCGATAAGGCCCAAGCAGCCCAAAGAACTCAAACCCAAGCCCCGTCGCCCGCGACCGCTCCGTTGAACTCGTCTCCGCTGCCTCCTGCCCAACGACGGGAGCCTCGGCCTGCGGATTCGGCACGGCTCCCTCGACCGGCGGAACATCAGGAGCATCCGGGACCTTCGGAGCCCCGGGAGTCTGCGGCCCGCCAACGAGCCCGATGCCACCCGGCCCACCGTTATCGGCTGGAACGCCCGCCCCCGGCACCTGCGAGTTCGTCGCCGCGCCCCCACCCGCCGTACCGGTCGACGTCCCCGCCTGCCCAAGCGCCATCAGACCCATCGCCAGCGGTAATCCGCACACCAGTCCAAGGCCCCAACGCACTCCCAGATAACGCCGCCCGATCAAGGCTTACTCCCCGAGCCGCTCTTCTTGTCGCCGCCCTTCTGTTGGCCTTTCTGCTGCCCCTGCTTCTGGTTCGCCTGACCCTGCAGATTCTGGTCCGAGATCGACTGGTCGCCATATTGGCTCGGCCCACCCGGAGGGACCGTCGGAGGCGGTCCCTTGCTCTGGTTCTGCTGCTCCATGGGCGAGGGCTTCGTCTGCACCTTCGCACCCTCGGAAACCTCGTCCGTCACGTTCGTCGCGATGACATCGCCTTCGCGCAGCCCGGCCACGACCTCAACCGACGGCCCGAAGTCCCGCCCGATATCGACCGGGCGCATTGACACCTTGTCGTTCGCAATCGTCGCCACCATCGTCTGGTTCTCACGAATCACGATCGCATCGCCCGGAACCATCAATGGCCCAGGTCCACCCGCCGTGTCGAAGGTCACAACGGCATACATCCCGGCCATCAGACGTCCATCCCGATTGTCCACCTGCACCTCAGTCAGCAAGGTACGCGTGTTCTGATCGATCGAGTCCGCCGTGCGAGTCACGTTGCCATCGAACTGTGCCGTCGCATACTGCTGGAAGTGGATCGCCGCATGCTGCCCGACCTTGATCCCTCCGGCATAGGAATCGGGGACCGACACAAGAATCCTCAACCGCTGCACCTGCGCGATGGAGAATAATGCTCCTGGCTGCCCACCCGTATCGCCTCCGCCAGTCGGGGTCGCCGAGGTAGCGGAACTTCCGCTCGCGCCAGCCGAGTTCGTCAACGCCGCGTTCTGCTGCCCCGCACTCGCGCCGGCGACCGAGGGAGAAGCCGCGCCGCTGGACGTTCCAGCCGCCGAGATAAGCGAACCAACATCTACGTTCCTCGCCGTAATCACGCCATCGAACGGCGACCGCACCTGCTCATACGATTGCAGCGCGATGACACGCTGCAGGTTTGCCTGGTAAGCCTGAACATTCCTCTCGGCAGCGGCCACGTTGGCCTGTTGCGCCAGATAGTCCGCCTCGCGCTGATCCCCATCTTGCCGCGCAAACACACCCTTCGCCACCAGCACGCGCCAGCGATCCCACGTCACCTTGTTCAGCGCAAGCTGCGTCCTCTGTTGTCCGACTTGTGCCTCAGCCTGGCGCAACTGTTGCCGCGCCTGGTCCACCTGCTGATCGAGGTCAGGGGCATCGATCACGGCAAGCAACTGCCCCCGTCGCACATGGTCGCCGATGTCGACCAGGCGTGTCTTGAGATAGCCATTCGCCCGCGCATAGACGAATGCCTGAACCAGCGGCGTCGTCGTACCTGGAACAACAAGACCGCTGCCACCCTGCGATCGCTTCACCGTCACGACTTCAATGGCCGGAACGGCATCCTTCTGCTGCTGCGCGCGTTTGTTGTTCTCCTTGTCACGGCTGAGCCTCGGAATGATGCTGAGGATGAAGATCGCCGCGAACAGCACCACGACACCAAGGACGAACCAGTAGAGAAACTTACGGGTCCCCTTCGGCGTGAGCTTTTCCTTCACATGAAGATCGTGCTTCTTCTTCCGGCTCGAGTTCGTCTCTTCGAACGACTTACCCAGCTTGCCATCGTCGATCGAGTTGGGATCCGCGAACGAGTTGCCGAGCTTTGTCTCCTCCGCATAACGAGGGTCGGCGAACGTATCGCCAATGCGCGGCCCGTCGATCGCATTCGACTGCGCATACTCCTCGCCAAGCCCGCGATCTTCAGGCGACGACTCGCGTGTAAACCGATCGCCAAGCCTCTGCTGTTCCCGCGCCCGCCGTTCTCGTTCCCTTTGCTCGAACCCTGACTCATCCATTACGCGGGCTGCTCCTGGTGTTCCGCTTCCTGTTGCTGCTTTTCTGCTTCATCAATCTCTTTGTCGAAGTCCGCCGGAGCATTCTTCTTCATCAGCGAATAGATCACCGGAACGATGAACAACGTACCCACCGTGGCCAGGAGCAATCCGCCGATAACGGCACGTCCAAGCGGAGCGTTCTGCTCGCCGCCTTCGCCCAGCGCGAGCGCCATGGGCAACATGCCGATGATCATCGCCAGCGCCGTCATACACACCGGCCTAAGGCGCGTGAAACCTGCATTCAGCGCGGCTTCGAACTGATCCCTGCCCGCGATGCGTTCGTCGTTCGCAAAGACCACCATCAGGATGCTGTTCGCCGTTGCCACGCCGATGGTCATGATGGTTCCCATCAGCGATGGCACGTTGAACGTCGTCTGGGTCGCGAAGAGCATCCACAGAATTCCGCAGAACGCACCCGGAATCGCCATGAGGATGATGAGCGGATCGAGCCAAGACTGGAAGTTCACGGCCATCAGCAGATAGACCAGCGCAATCGCGAAGATGATGCCGATCCCGAGCCGTAGAAACGAATCGTTCATCGTCTTCACTTCGCCGCGAAGCTCCATCGTCACGCCGACCGGAAGCGTCTTCTTCTGCTCGGCCATGATCTTGTTGATCGCAGTCGAGACCGAGCCGAGATCCCGGTTGTCGACGTCCGCGTACACGTCAAACACCGGCTGAATGTTGTAGTGATCGATGATGATGGGAGAAGCATCCCGGCGGAACGTTGCAAGATTCCCAAGCAACTGGCTCGAGTTCCCATTGGGCGAGGTCACCGGAGTTCGCGCAAGTGCTTGCAACGTGTCCACGCGATAGTTCGGCGTCTGTACGACCACTTGATAGTTCACGCCATTTGCCGTGTTAAGCCATTCATTTGGAGCCGTCTGCCCTGTACCCGAAAGCGAGATGAGCATGCTCTGTGCGACGTCATTCTGGCTTAACCCAAGCTGCCGCGCCTTCGATCGATCCACGTTCACCTGCATCGTGGGATAAGTAACCTGCTGATGCACATGCACATCGACGGCGCCTGGGATCGCAGCGATCTGCTTCGCCATCTTTACCGCCAGCTCATAGTTTCCCTTGTCTCGTCCAACTACCTGCAGATCGATCGGCGCGGGCAGACCGAAATCGAGGATCTGGTTCGTGATGTTGGCCGGCGTAAAAAAGAACTCCCCGTCCGGAAACTTCTTTGCCAGGTCCTCGCGCAGAAGCCGCATGTACTTCGTCGTGTCCCGCTTGCCGGGTTTGAGCGCGATCAGGATCTCTCCATCGGAGTTCGAGATCGTCGCGCTGCTTCCGAACGCAAGGTTGATACCGCTATTCGGAAGACCAATGTTGTCCAGCAGAAGCTCGACCTCATCGGTCGGAATGACCGCCCGGATCTCTTTATCGACCTTTGCGAAGTAAAGCTCCGCATCCTCGATACGCAGGCCCTGCGGTGGGTTCACATGCAGACGCATCTGGCCGGAATCGACGTACGGAAAGAAATCCTCTCCGATCATGAACACAAGCGGCAGGCTGCACACGACGAACACGGTGAAGAGCGTCAGCGTGATCACCGGGTTCAGCAGGCACCACTCCAGCGTGTCCTTATAGTGATGGCGCATCTTCTCGAACTGCCGGTCGAACTTCGAGTGCCAGCGCCAGACCCAGTTCGTCTTCTCTTCCTTCTCTGCCGCGCCTTCATCCTGGTAGAGGAAGATCTCGGCCGGAAGCAGGAAATGCATCATCGTCGGCACAAGCGTGCGCGAGAGGAAGTAGGACGCCATCATGGCGAAAGCCACAGCCATCGCCAGCGGGGTAAAGAGGTACTTTGCCGCGCCGCTCAAAAGCAACACGGGAAGGAACACAATACAGATAGATAGCGTCGAGACAAACGCCGGGGCCGCCACCTGCTGGGCCGAGTCCAGAATCGCCCGCACCAGCGGTTTCTTCTCCGACATATTCCGGTGCGTGTTCTCGATCTCGACCGTCGCATCGTCGACCAGGATGCCGACCGCAAGAGCAAGCCCGCCTAGGGTCATCACGTTGATCGTCTCGCCAAACGCCGTCAGGATGATCAGTGACGTTGCGATCGACAGCGGGATCGATGTGCACACGATCAACGTGCTGCGCCAGCTGCCCAGAAAAAGCAGGATCATCAGGCCAGTCAGCCCGGCGGCAATAGTCGCCTCGCGAACCACCTCGTAAATCGAACTCCGCACGAAGGTCGACTGATCGAAGAGAGGAGTAATCGTCAAAGCCGGAGGCAGCCCAGCCTTCACTTTCGGAATTGCCTCCTTGATTCCTTTCACGATATCGAGCGTGCTGGTCTCACCGTTCTTTAGAACCGTGAGCAGAGCCCCGCGCTTCCCATCCTGCCGCACCACGTTTGTCTGGATCGCGAATCCCTGGTGTACCTGCGCCACATCCTTGAGGTAAACGACCGCTCCGTTTGAAGCCCTCACCGGCAAATCGTTCAATGCCGAGATCGTCGACGTACTGCTGTTCAGCCTGACGACAAACTCCCGATCACCCAACCGCGCCGTACCCGCAGGCAAAATCAGGTTCTGCTGCGCCACCGCCGTCGATACATCCGTCGCCGCAAGGTGATGCGCGAACATCAGGTTCGGGTCGGTATCGACCATCACCTGCCTTACCTTGCCGCCGTAAGGCAGGGGAATCGACGCACCCTGCACATTCGAAAGGCGTGGCCGAATGAAGCTCAGTCCAAGATCGTACAGATCTGCTTCCGTCAGCCCGTTCCCACCCAGCGCCAACTGCACAATCGGAACTGTCGACGCGTCGTATTTCAGGATCGCCGGAGGCGTAATCCCTGGAGGCAACACGCGCAGCACCGTCTGCACAATTGCCGTTATCTGGCTCATCGCCAGATCCACTTTCACGGTCGGCTGAAAGAACACCTTGATGACCGCAACACCCTGGTAGCTCTCCGACTCCTGGTGCTCGATGTCGTTGACTGTCGTCGTCAGTGCGCGCTCGCACACCGAGATAACGCGGCCCTCCATCTCATTCGGCGTCAGCCCCGTGTACGTCCAGACGATCGTAACGACTGGAATATTAATCGCCGGAAAGATATCCTTCGGTGCTTCGATCGCCGACCCAATCCCAAGCAGAAGGATCAACAGAGACAAGACCACAAACGTGTAAGGACGCCGCAGCGCCAGTACGACAATCCACATGTTCCCTCTGAACCTTCAGATGACGGTCTTTGACTCTGTTACTCAGACGCTCAAACCCACCTGAAGGACGCCTTAAGTTCCCACCCTCCGTTTCCTCACCCCATCGTGCCCGGAAAACCTTCACCACACACAAATCAAATGACGCTTCCCTGACAAAGCCCCCGCAGCCGCGCGTTACCCTCCTCGCAGAGCCAAATGCACATCACATCTGTCGGCACCGCCTTCCCCCCGTACCGCTACTCCCAGACCGAGATCGCCGAAGCCCTCCGCCAACGCTGGCAAGACCGCCTCCCCGAACCCCGCCTCCTCACCCGGCTCCACGCCAACTGCGGCGTCGACCACCGCGCCTTCGTCTTCCCCCTCGGCCACTACCCCACCCTGCGCGGCTTCGGCCAGACCAACAACGCCTGGATCGACCACGCCGTCACCCTCGGCCGCCAGGCCATCGAAGCCGCCCTCGCCCCCACCGGCCTCACCCCCGCGGATGTCTCCGCCATCTTCTTCACCTCCGTCACCGGCATCGCCAGCCCCACCATCGACGCCCGCCTCATCAACCAGCTTCCCTTCCCCCCGAGCATCAAGCGCACCCCCATCTTCGGCCTCGGCTGTGTCGCCGGGGCCGCCGGCATCGCCCGCGCCACCGACTACCTCCGCGCCTTCCCCCGCGAGCACGTCCTCCTGCTCTCCGTCGAGCTCTGCTCCCTCACCTGGCAGGACGACGACCAGTCCATCGCCAACCTCATCTCCACCGGCCTCTTTGCCGACGGAGCCGCCGCCGTCCTCCTCTCCGGTGACGAAACACCCAACCCAAGCGGCCCCCGCGTCCTCGCCACCCGTTCCACCTTCTACCGCCACACCGAACACGTCATGGGCTGGGACATCGGCGACCTCGGCTTCAAGATCGTCCTCTCCCCCGATGTCCCCAAGGTCGTTCTCGAAAACCTCCACGCCGACGTCGACACCTTCCTCGCCGAAAACCAACTCACCCAGCCCGACATCGCCTCCTGGATCTTCCACTCCGGCGGCCCCAAGGTCCTCGAAGCCGTCGAGACCGCCCTGTCCCTCGATAAGGACGCCCTCGCACCAAGCTGGAAGAGCCTCCGCGAGCACGGCAATCTCTCCGCCGCCTCCGTCCTCACCGTGCTCGAGCAGTACCTCACCCAGCACCCCGGCGCGCCCGGCTCCTACAGCATTCTCGCCGCCATGGGCCCCGGCTTCTGCCTCGAACTCGTCCTTCTCCGCTGGTAGGCCATCAGCCCAAATCGCCGGGACTTTGCAATTCCAGCCGTCACCCCGCAGCCCTCCCGCCGTGTTCGCGGAACAGTGGCGTCCGCCTTTGTGTTATTTACAAAAGAATGGTTGGCGTTTTGAAACGCCAGCATAGATAATTCGACATCCAAGGGAAGACAGCCGCGATGGGAGCTGCAAGATCCACGCGCCGCGAAAGGAAAGTATGCAAATTGGAATGGTAGGGTTGGGACGGATGGGCGCGTCGATGGTCACACGGCTTCAGAAAGCCGGCCACGACTGTGTTGTTTTCGACATGAGCGAAGCCGCGATGGATAAGTCGGTCCAGGGTGGGTCCACCAAGACCTCCTCCATCGAAGACATGGTCAGCAAGCTCCAGGCACCCCGCGCCATCTGGCTCATGGTCCCCGCCGCCATCGTCGAGAAAGAAGTTCAGCTCCTCAAGACCCTCCTTTCCGAGGGCGACATCGTCATCGACGGCGGCAACTCCTACTACATCGACGACCTTCGCCGCTCCGCTGAGCTCGCACCATCCGGAATCGAATACGTCGACGTCGGTACCAGCGGCGGCGTGTGGGGCGCGGAACGCGGCTACTGCCTCATGATCGGCGGCTCCGACAAGGCCGTCACCTACCTCGATCCCATCTTCAAATCCCTCGCCCCCGGCAAGGGAGATATCGAAACCACCGCCGGCCGCCCCGCAGGCAAGGGAACCGCCGAAGAGGGCTATCTTCACTGCGGCCCCGTCGGCGCAGGCCACTTCGTCAAGATGGTTCACAACGGCATCGAGTACGGCATGATGGCCGCCTACGCCGAGGGCTTCAACATCCTCCACGCCGCCAACATCGGCAAGAAGGAAGGCGGCAAGATCGACGCCGAGACTACGCCTCTCCGCAATCCCGAACACTACATGTACGATATTCCCCTCCCGGAGGTTGCCGAGGTCTGGCGTCGCGGCAGCGTCGTCTCCTCCTGGCTCCTCGACCTCACCGCCATCGCTCTGCTTGAGTCGCCCGACCTCGCCGATTATGGCGGACGCGTCTCCGACTCCGGCGAAGGCCGTTGGACCCTCCTCGCCGCCATCGACGAGGGCGTTCCCGTCGATGTCCTCAGCGCATCCGTCTTCTCGCGCTTTTCCTCGCGCGGCGAAGCCACCTACGCCAACAAGCTCCTCTCCGCCATGCGCTTCCAGTTCGGCGGACATAAAGAAGGCAAGTAGCCACAAGGCAATACAGAGACAACGCCCCGGCCGCCTCACGCAGGCAGCCGGGGCTTTTCTTTCGCCCGCCATCCGCCGCGATGACCCCAGCCACATCGATAACCCCTGTAAACTACCCAGATGAACTACCGTTCCGGCACTCAGATCCGTGAAGACTTCCTGCGCTTCTTCGAGGGCAAGCAGCACCGCCGCGTGCACTCCTCCTCGCTCGTCCCCCAGAACGACCCGACGCTGCTCTTCACCAACGCCGGCATGAACCAGTTCAAGGACGTCTTCCTCGGAGCCGAACGCCGCGACTACTCCCGCGCCGCGACCAGCCAGAAGTGCGTCCGCGCCGGAGGCAAGCACAACGACCTCGAAAACGTCGGCTTCACCCGCCGCCACCACACCTTCTTCGAGATGCTCGGCAACTTCAGCTTCGGCGACTACTTCAAACGCGAAGCCATCGCCTACGCCTGGGAACTCCTCACCTCGCCCGACTGGTTCGGCATCGACAAGAACCGCCTCTACGTCACCATCTTCGAGGGCGACCAGCAGGTCTCGCGCGACGACGAAGCAGAACGTCTCTGGATCGAAACCGGCGTCCCCAAGAACCGCATCTTCGAGATGCCCGGCAAGGACAACTTCTGGCAGATGGGCGAGACCGGTCCCTGCGGCCCATGCTCGGAGATCTTCTACGATCTCGGCGTCGAAGCATCTGAAACCGGAGAGGACAAGCCCTTCCCCCACGACGACCAGCGCTACGTCGAGATCTGGAACCTCGTCTTCATGCAGTTCGACCGCACCGTCACCCCCGAAGGCCCCCACCTCACGCCGCTCCCGGAGCCATCGATCGACACCGGCATGGGCCTGGAGCGCGTAGCCTGCGTCCTGCAAGGCGTCCTCTCGAACTACCAGACCGACCTCTTCACCCCCCTGATCGCCCGCGCCGCCGAACTCACCAACTTCACAGCCATATCCAATGACCTGGGTGCCCCACCTTCGCCGACAGTCGTATCGTCGGCTAAGGTGGGATCCCCAAACAGCCCGACCCTCATCGAAGCCGCCGTCTCCGACGCCAAGGGCTTCGCCAGCCTCCGCATCATCGCCGACCACGCCCGCGCCGCCACCTTCCTCATCTCGGACGGCGTCCAACCCGCGAACGAAGGCCGAGGCTACGTCCTCCGCAAGATCCTCCGCCGAGGCATCCGTCACGGTCGCCTGCTGGGCCAGGAAAAGCCCTTCATGCACGAGATGGTCTACGCCGTCCGCGACGAGATGCAGACTGCCTATCCGGAACTAGTCGAATCCATCGGTCGTATCGCAAAGATCGTTCTAGCGGAAGAAGAGCAGTTTGCAAGAGTGATGGCGAGCGGGTCACTGCGTGTGGACGACCTCATCTCCCAGTCGCAGCAACGGTGGTTAGCGGACATTGAACAAGGAAACCGATCAAACGCTCTCATCGACGCGTACAAGACAGCGAGTATCCAGCAGGCCAATTTCAAGGACAGAAAGTCCTTCGACCAACTTTCCAGAGAAAATCCCCAGGATGTTGCGGCGGTCTATGAGAGTTATTACCTCGTAATACCCGAAGTTCACATGCCAAGAGCCGTGGTTAGTGGTTCGGCCGCGTTTTCCCTCTACGAGACATACGGTATTCCCAAGGACTATATAGCCGATGCGATCAGAGATGCTGGGTTGATCTTTGATGAACCCGGCTTCGAACTCGCCAAAGAAGAAGAGCAAGCCCGCGCCCGAGCCTCCTGGAAGGGCGGCTCGCAGAAATCCGCCAATCCCCTCTACCAGGACCTCCAGAAGACCGAATTCGAAGGCTACTCCGCCCTCCGCGTCGACGGGGCCCGCGTCCTCGCCCTCGTCAAGGACGGCGTCGGCGTCCAGACCCTCCTTCCCGAAGAAGAGGGCGAGGTCATCCTCGACGCCACCGCCTTCTACGCCGACTCCGGAGGCCAGCAGGGCGACATCGGCATCCTCTACGCATCCGACCACCACACGCCCGTAGCCGAAGTCCGGGGCGCGACAAAGCCCGTGCAGGGAGTCTTCGCCCACAAGGTCCTCGCCCTCCAGGCCATCACCGTCGGCGACGAGGTCGACACCGCTGTCAACCACGAGAACCGCACCGCCACCGAACGCAACCACACTGGCACCCATCTTCTACACGCTGCGCTCCGCGAAGTATTGGGCAAGCACGTCAAGCAGGCCGGCTCCCTCGTCAACCAGAACCGCCTCCGCTTCGACTTCTCCCACTTCACTGGCGTCTCCGAGCCCGAGATGCAGGAGATCGAAGACATCGTCAACCGCCAGGTCCTCGCCAACGCCCACGTCGAAACCCTCGTCGACGTCCCCATCGACGTCGCCGTCAAGGAACTTGGCGCGATGGCCCTCTTCGGCGAAAAGTACGGCGAGCGCGTCCGCGTCGTCCGCATCGGCGACTTCTCGACCGAACTCTGCGGTGGCACCCACACCCGCGCCACCGGCGAAATCGGTCTCATCAAGCTCGTCGGCGAGTCCAGCGTCTCGTCCGGCGTTCGCCGTCTCGAAGCCATCTCCGGAACCGGCTCGCTTCACGAGTTCCGCCGCGACTTCGAGGTCGCCCGCATTGCCAACCACTTCGCCGGAAACTCCGACTCCCCGGCCGAGGCCCTTCGCAACCGCATCGCCTCCGCCGAGGAAGAACTGAAAAAACTCCGCCGCGAACTCGATCAGGCCCGCATGAAAGCCGCCAGCAGCTCGGTAGCCGACGCCGCCGAATCCGCCGTCGAGGTCAAGGGCATCAAGGTCCTCACCCGGCGCGTCAACGGCCTCGACAAGGGCCAGATGCGCACCCTCGTCGACACCCTCCGCACGAAGCTAGGCTCCGGCATCGTCGTCCTCGGCTCGACGGCAGAAGACCGCGTCTCCCTCATCGTCGGCGTCACCAAGGACCTCACCACCCGCATCCAGGCCGGCAAGATCGTCTCGACACTGGCCCCGATGGTAGGCGGCAAAGGCGGGGGCCGCCCTGACCTCGCCGAAGCCGGAGGCGCCGACACCGCCGCGCTCGACGCCACCCTCACCAAATCCCCCGAGGTAGTCTCCACCCTCCTCGGATAACACCAGCCTCATCGCCGTTGCCCTTGCATTTGCCGCTGCTGTTGCCGTTCTGGTTGTCATTCCCGAAAGGGAATCTGCGTCTGCACTTGCCGTCGCCGTCACCCCGCAGATTCCCGATCAGCCACCTTTTCCCACCAAAACAAAAGTGCCGCCCCCGCATCCAAGTCCCCCACTAACCCTTTTCCTTCGAAGACTTTAGGACCAAACCCCGGGAGGGGGTCAAGGTCCAGGCCCGCCGAACCGGTGTTATCGCCACGAGTACCGCCGCCCACAATTCACGCCCCTCCACACTCACCCTCAATAAACTTGAGCTTGCGATGGGGAACGTCCGCACAAACCGAGTACTACGCTGCGCCCTCTGCGTCCTGGCTCTCTGCACCTGCGCTTCTGGCGTTCCGAGTGCCGTCGCCATTGTCCGCACCACGCCTCCACGCGCCGCGACCCAGACACCCTGGGAACATGCCCAGCAATCCCGCGACCGGCTCGAAGCCATCCCCGCAGCCTCCCGTGCCAAGCTCGACTACACCCGAACCCTCGACGCCTTCCGCACCGTGTACCACGACTCCCCGCGCGACATCCACGCGCCCGCCAGCGTCTTCGCCGTAGCCGAACTCCTCGCCGATCAGGGCCGCACCCTGCATGACCCCAGATCCTCCCAGGCCGCCATCGGACAGTACGACTTCCTCATCACCCAGTACCCAACCAACATCCTCATCCCCATGGCCATCCTCGCTCAGGGACAGGTCTACCAGGACGACCTCGCCAACCCCAGGGCCGCCCGCGAGCGCTACCAGTTCCTCCTCCACACCCACCCCCACAGCGAGCAGGCCGAACCCGCCCGAGCCGCGATCGCCTCCCTCACCGCCCCACCGCACGCCCGCCCCGTAGTCCAGCCCGAACCCACCCCCGAACCACCGCCAGCCGAGTCTCCCGTGGCCACAACCCCACGCCACTCCGGCCTGCCTCCCATGGCGACCACCGCCCAGCTTACCCCGGCCCGCGACACCGTACCCAACACCGCCCAGCCCGTCGCCACCGACCTGCCCGTAGCACTCCCCGTCTCCCACGCCCCCCAGCCCACCCGCAAGCCCCATGCCGCCCAGGTCACCGGCATCCGCCACTGGTCCACCCCCACCTATACCCGCGTAGCCATCGACCTCGGCGACGACGTCACCTACGAAGCCGCCCGGGTGCCCCACCCCGACCGCCTTTTCTTCGACCTCCACGGCACTCATCTCTCGCCTGAGCTGGCTAATAAGAGCTTCGCCGTCACTGATGACGGCTTTCTCAAGAAGATCCGAGCCGCCCAGTCCACACCCGACACCACACGCGTCGTTCTCGACGTCAGCGACGTGACGGAATACTCCGCCTTCCTCCTTCCCAACCCCTACCGCCTCATCATCGACATCCACGGCCGCGCCCCGCAGCAGGTCGCCAACGACGGCTCCGTCAACGACATCCGCCCGCCCGCCACGGCAGAATCCCCGAAACCCGCGCCGAGCCAGGTGCCGAGTCCGCGTGTAGCCCAGACCCAGAAGGTCACCCTCGACAAGCCCGTCCCCAACACCCTGGCGGTCAAGTCCCCCGCCAGCACCCTCGAGGTCGCCTCCCTCAGCGATCAGCCTGGCAAGGTTGACGCCACCAACAAGCCCACCTCACGCCCCATCGCCGCCACGGTCACCGAGCCGGATAAGCCAACCGAGATCGCCTCGCTCACCACCCCCACCCTCCCCCGCAAGCGCACCAAATCTCACCTCCCGGACACCATCACCGAGCCCGCCACTCCCGCCCGCGCTGCCGTCCCTACCGCGAACGGTGAAACCTCTCTCGTCCGCGCCCTTGGCCTCAAGATTGGCCGTATCGTCATCGACGCCGGCCACGGTGGCCATGACTCCGGAACCCTCGGAGTTGGTGGTATCCAGGAAAAAGACGTGGTCCTCGACGTAGCGCTTCGCCTCGGCAAGCTCCTCCACGAACGCCTCGGCGCGGAGATCATCTATACCCGCTCCGACGACACCTTCATCCCGCTCGAAACACGCACCGCCATCGCCAACAAGGCCCAGGCCGACCTCTTCCTTTCGATCCACGCCAACTCGTCTCCCGACCCGACGGCGCGCGGCGTCGAGACTTACTACCTGAACTTCACGAGTTCCACCGACGCCCTCCAGGTCGCAGCCCGCGAAAACGCTGTCTCTGGCCAGTCCATTCACCAACTCTCCGACCTGGTGAAGAAGATCACCCTCAAGGACAAGATCGATGAATCCCGTGAGTTCGCCTCCGATGTCGAGCAGTCCCTTTATGGTGGCCTCGCCAACGGCAACGAAGGCCTCAAGAACCGCGGCGTTAAGAAGGCTCCGTTCGTAGTCCTCATCGGTGCAAACATGCCGTCGATCCTCGCCGAGATCTCCTTCGTCACCAACGATCGCGATGCCGAGCAGCTTCGGCGTCCCGACTACCGCGAGCGCGTAGCCGAGAGCCTTTACAAAGGAGTCGCCCGCTACGAAGCCGGCCTGGGCGACCCCCACACGCCGCTCGAGCGCGCTGCCAGCAACTAGCGCGGCTCACCACAACCCCTAAGTGGTAGTCTGACCCGTGTATGGTTTCCGCGACGAAATCCCGCTTTTTCCCCACAATTCTGCTGCTCGCCATGTCCATCCCGGCCATCACGCAGTCCAAATTGGTTGAGCCGCCCGCTCCTCTTCTCCCTAGCACGCTTGGCGACTTCACCAAGACCACGCCGGCTGAGGTAGGTGACGGCCTTGGAGCGCTCCCGACGCTCCCGGATGCTGCCGTACTGAAGGAAGACGGCATCAAGCGCTACGAGCACTCCGACTACAGCTCCGGAAGCGGCAAAGGCACCATCACCGCCTATCAGTTCATCGACAACAGCGGCGCCACCGCTGCCCTCTCGTACAACCGTCGCCAGGGCGCTACGCCTACCAAACACATCGGCGACGACGCCCTCACGACTCCCGAAGGCATCGTCTTCCAGAGCGGCGTCAACCTCGTTGTCGCCAAGTTCACCACTCCCCCCGCGAAAACCGCCGACCTCCTCAACGAACTCATCGCTCACCTGCCGAAGGTCGCAGGCCCAGCAGCGCAGCCACCTCTGCTCCCGACCTACCTTCCCGAGAAGGGCCTGATAACAGGCACGCCCCGCTACGCGCTTGGTCCTGCCGCCTATACCGCGATGGGCGGCGTCCTCCCGGCGAATATTCTGGCCTTCGACAAGGCAGGCGAGTCGGTCACCGCCGAGTACCAGACCCGCATCCACGCCAAAGGGATTCTAACCATCCTCCTCTACCCCACCCCGACCATCGCAGGCGACGAGGGCCGAGCCATCGAGGCATACTTCAAGGCGAATCCCGTCTCTACCGGCGTAGCGACCATCCGCCGCGAAGGGCCGATGCTCATGCTCGCCACGGGCGGCTTTACCCCGACGGAGGCCCAGGCGCTCGTCGACAACATCCACCTCCGCAACGAACTCACCTGGAACAAGGAGAAGCCTGCCGAGTTCCACGCCGAGGTCACCAAGACCGCGAGCCTCCTCACCAGCATCCTGGTCTTCTGCGGAGTCGGGGCCCTCGCGGCGATCCTCCTTGGATTCTTCCTCGGATTCGGGCGTGCAGGCATTCGGGTCCTCATGGGCAAGCCCGCGGCGAGCGAACCGGAGTTCCTCCGCATCGATCTCAGTGGCAAGCCGAACGCGAGCCTGCAGAGCGGCGAAACACCCCACTAGTCGCCAGCATTCTTTGCGCGAAGCCCGGATAGCCGATAGAATGCATAAGGCAGGCCGATGTAGCTCAGTTGGTAGAGCAACTGATTCGTAATCAGTAGGTCAGCGGTTCAACTCCGCTCATCGGCTCCACGAGATCGGGTCGTTTCTAGAACAAGAAAAGGGGGGACTGCGCTTCAGGCAGTCCCCCTTTTCGTTGATCTCAAATGTCGGTAGATGAAATGGTCGGGGCGGAGAGATTCGAACTCCCGACCCTCTGCTCCCAAAGCAGATGCGCTACCAGGCTGCGCTACGCCCCGACTCAGATTCATTTTAGCTCACCAGCTCGCAATGTGGCTCAGCGACTTGGCGTGAACTGATGCAGATCCCTTCCAAACGCGCTGAAAAGATGGACGAGAAGCCAGCCTAGAAATACGGTCGGAATGGATAGGAGAAGCGCCAATGTGAGGCAAAGCGCGGCGAGGAAGAGCCAACTCTTCTGCCTCTGCGCTCGGGGGCTCTGGAGGCTGCCTGTCAGTAGCGCATAATTTCGCCGATTCGCCTTCCAGCCGATGTCGAAGAGATTCCCAAGCACCGGCACGGCTCCTACCAGCGACTCGATACCGACATTCATCACCATCCGCGTGATCGTGACGTAAGAGACGCCACGGAGCCATGCGGCGATGATGATAATGCACGATGCAAGGCCGCCCAGGATATCGCCAATGCCGGGGATGAAGCCGACAATGCCATCCAGGCCGAACCGGATGCTCGTACCCGGAACCCGAAAATAGTCGTCGAGAAGGTGCGAAAGCAGGTCGAGGTGTTCATCGCTGGCGATACTCCCGCCACGCCGGCTACGCGGAGACAGGATTTCAGGTTTGACGGTTGTGTCCATTGACAGCCTCTTTATCGCCTGCATCTACCCATACGATGCGCTTCGCGGAGGCGGAATGCTATAATTTGACTATTGTGGCGGCTATAGTTCAGTGGCAGAACGCCGCTCTGTGGCAGCGGATGTCGTGGGTTCGAAACCCACTAGCCGCCCCAAAAATTCCTTCCTCCATCAACTGAATAGATCGAGCCATGGCCCCGAAGACCAAGATAGACGAGCCGCTTCCGCTGGCTCCCTCTCCAACCAATGTCTTCGCCGGAACCTCGGGCTGGGCTTATCCCACGTGGAAGCCGGGATTCTATCCAGCCGGTCTCGCGGCCAAGCGGTTCCTTCCCTTCTACGCCTCGCGGTTGAACTCCGTTGAAGTGAATTACACCTTCCGTGCGTTCCCGACGGCGACCATGCTCGAGGGCTGGCTTGCCGCGACGCCCGCGAACTTCCGCTTCAGCTTCAAGGCGCCCCAGCAGATCACGCACTTCAGCCGACTGCAAAAGTGTGATGCGGCAGTGGAACAGTTCATCCGCGTGCTCGAGCCAGTCAGACAAGCTGGAAAGCTTGGACTCCTACTCTTCCAACTCCCTCCCAACCTCAAGATGGACCTCGATCGTCTGGAAGCCTTCCTGAACATCCCGATCCTGCAGGCTGCAGGCAGGCCATCGATTGCGTTCGAGTTTCGGCACGAATCGTGGTTCGTCGATTCCGTCTACGAACGGCTGCACGCAAGCAAAGCGGCCCTGTGCGTCGCGGAGAGCGACGATCTCGCCTCGCCCGAAGTGCATCCCGCCGACGGCCTCGCATGCTTCCGTCTGAGACGAACCGGTGGCTACTCGGAGGCTGAGGTCGAAGCGTTCGCCCAAAAGCTCAGCGACCTCGCAAAGACACGCGAAGTCTACGCCTATTTCAAACACGAGGATGACCCGTCCGGCGCGTGGAACGCCACTACTTTTCTCAAGGCGGCGGCAGAGATGGATACGACTCACTGATGCAGGCGAGCGACAGTACCGCAACACGTTCCGTCGAAGATTCCGCACCCTTCTCCGTCCGGCCGTTCGCGCCTCGCCGATTCTTGAGCAACGGTCACCTGCAAACGATTGTCGGAAATTTCCTGCCGCGCGAAGACCGGCTACCTGCGCCTGAAGCACAGCTCGTAGAGGTCGCGCCTGGAAGCGCCTCGCAAATTGCGACCCAGGTCCTCTGTCACTGCCACTGGCAGCCTTCGGAGGTGCGAGCGGATCGCCTGACGGTCATCCTGCTTCATGGTCTTGAGGGCTCTTCGAACTCGCAATATGTCGTCGGAAACGCCAACAAGCTCTGGGCTGCGGGGATGAACGTAATTCGCATGAACATGCGGAACTGCGGAGGAACCGAGCATCTGTCGCCCACGCTCTACCACTCTGGACTCTCAGGCGATGTGCGGGCTGTGATGCACTTTTTTCTTAGCCGGGAGAGGCTCGAGCATATCGCGCTCGTCGGTTATTCCATGGGTGGAAACCTGGTGCTCAAGCTCGTAGGAGAGCTTGGATCAGAGGGTCCAAAGCAGTTGCGAGCCTCTGTGGGAGTGTCCCCGGCTGTCGACCTCGGGCCGTCGGCCGACATGCTCCATCGCCCAACAAACCGGTTGTACGAGAGACGCTTCCTGAAAGCTCTGACGCGGCGGTTTCGGAAGAAGGCCGTCTTGTTTCCCAAGGCGTTCGATCCCGCGAAGGCTGAAGGTCTATCGTCGCTTAGGGAATTCGACGATAAGGTGACAGCCTTCTACTCAGGTTTCTCCGGGGCAAATGATTATTATTTCCGTGCGGCAGCAGCTCGCGTCGTCGACCGTATTGCCATTCCCACACTCATCCTGCACGCGGACGACGATCCCTTCGTCCACATCACGCCCGAGACGCGACGGAAGATCACCGCAAACCCGCACATCCTCATGGTCGAGCCGCAGCATGGCGGCCATTGCGCATTTCTGGCTGAGCCCGATCCCTCTGCGGGCGACGACGGATACTGGGCCGAGACCACGCTGCTTCGATTCCTGCACAGCATCGTGCGCTAGCGCTATGTCCGCGGACGGACACATCCTGCGATAATCGAGAGATGCTTGCCGAATGGTCCGCTGAATGTACCGCCGACGACCCTGTCCTTGTAGTGCCCTGGCAGGATCCGGACGGGAGCGCGGCCTTTGTGGATCTGCGACAAAATCCCTATGACTTTGACCATCTTCCCGAAGCGGAGCAGTACCCCGCGCTGATGCAGGCACTGCGTGCGCTCAACGCGCCGCGCTCGCCCGTCTTCTCGGCAAAATCCGATGTGTGGGCTTTAGAAGCCGAGGAACTTGAACACCTGCAACTAAACCTCGATCTTCCCGCCCTCGATGCCGTCGAGACACGCGCCGGGTTTGGAAGTTACATCGACCTGTTATGGCGCGAGCGGACAATCTTCGCATCGTTTCATCAGCAGGGTCAGCAACTGCACCGTCTCACGCGACTCGCGGCTCCCCTCGATCATCCCTATGCCGCACTCGATTGCATTGTGCGTCCAGCCTTCGTGGATCTATCCGGGCCGCAGGAAGGGTTTTCGGTAAGCATCTACGTCCGCGCACTCGGGCCCGATCTGGACACAGCGACAGAACACTGGGCGGCGGCCCTCGAAGCGATCGTGTCGCTTCTGCGGAGCCGCGATCTAACCGCCGGATAGCAAGAACGCTGTTCCGGCCGGTCCGGAGCCGCTACAATCACGAGTGCAAGCCTGTACGGGCGAGTAGCTCAATCGGATAGAGCACCAGCCTTCTAAGCTGGGGGTTGCAGGTTCGATCCCTGCCTCGCCTACCATTTTATGGTCCCTTGACGTCCCGGTCAGTACGGGGACATCCTGACGGCCTCCATAAGAAATGGGTTGAGCAGCTCGAGTCATTGGCGACAGCAGATGAACCCGGGCAGCTCAGTCGACTCGAAAGCATCGCCCCATGCCCCTTCCAGACTGCAAAAGAAATACGAAAGACCTCGCACGAGCCGCAGCAACTCTTCAGCGGTAACGGGTTCTATCTAAAGACGAAGAGCAAGCGGGAAAAAAAGAGACCCACCACTATCCGTGCGGTGAGTCTCAAACCTGTGGTGCTTTTCGTCTAGATTCTCTGTTGAACGAAAAGGTTGCTTGGCTTGCGGGCATGGAGATTCTTGGACTCAACCAATAAGCGGAGACAAGCTGACTGGTCACCTCGATGCGGCTAGTTTCATTCGAAAAAGACCTCCAGTCTCTCCCGGTAGACTCGCCGTGCCGCTATCCGGGGCGCGGATAATATTTGATTTTGTCTGGTCAGCCAGATTGCAGGAGCCGGATCCAAAAGATACCCAAACAATGTGGAAGATAGGAAGCTTTATATGAAAACTCTACGCAAACAGCTATTCAGATTAGCCCTCCTGGGGGGATCCCTTGCCGCAACGCCTGCGATGTCTTTCGCACAATTTTCCATCGGTATCAGCATCAACATCGGTCCGCCCGCGTTGCCTGTCTACGTCCAACCTCCTTGTCCTCAACCAAACTACATGTGGACGCCCGGCTACTGGGCCTGGGATGGTATCGGGGACTACTATTGGGTTCCCGGAACCTGGGTGCAGGCACCGCAACCCGGGTACCTTTGGACCCCAGGCTACTGGGGCTATGGCGACGACGGGAATTACGCCTTTCACAATGGTTATTGGGGAACCCAGGTCGGCTTCTATGGGGGTGTCAACTATGGCTTCGGCTATGGCGGAGGAGGCTTCGCCGGAGGCGAATGGCGAGGTGGAAACTTTGCGTACAACACAGCCGCAGTCAGCGTAAACACCACTGTCATTCGCAACACCTATGTCAACACAACCGTGATCAACAACACCACCATCGTCAACAACAATCACACGAGCTTCAACGGCGGACCAAATGGAGTGACCGCGAGGCCAACCCAGCAGCAGCAAGCCTTTGCTTCGCTGCCGCACATCCAACCCACCGCCTCCCAGCAGCAGCATGAGCAGGTGGCCAAGCAAGATAAGTCGAACTTCGCCTCCGCAAATCACGGAGTTCCTGCTCACGCAGCCGTTGCCAAGCCCGTCGCGAGCGTGGCGGAGTTACAGCACAGTGCGGTTGCAGCCAAAGCCGCGCCGGGCGTGAAACCGTACGTAGCCGCGCCGTCCCGTCCAGCGACTGCGGGACCAAAGACCGGCTCGCCCCAGCCTGCGGCCAAGACCTCCAACCCTCCCGCTGCAGTTCACCCGGCCCCAGAGGCTAAACCGGCCCAAGCTCCTGCTACCCGGCCAGGCCAAGCAACACCTGTAAAGCCACTCCCAGGAGCAAGACCTGCAGAGCAGTCCCCACGCCCAGGAACTGAACCGGCTCCACGGCCCCAAACTGCTCCAGTATCAAAGCCCGCTCCAAAAGCTGCACCTAGGCCGCCAGCCCCTAAGACGGCTCCGCATCCCGCCCCTCCGAAGGAGACCCCACCAGAACGCAAACCAGAGGCGTAGATGCCTCGCGCTCCAAAATGATGCGGACTGGCTGAGAACATTTGATCCCGGCCAGTCCAAATCAGATTTCTAAAACCTTCAGAAGACTAGGTTCCGCATCACCCGGCTATCACGCCTCGTGACGATTGGAATGCGAACCGGTTCGCCTAGACTCAAACACAATGTCATGTAGCCCGCAGGGAGCATGGCTCCTCAGCACTATTGCGCCTGTAGTCCAAGGGTTCCCGAGGTGCTTGAGTTATACGGGGACGACAATGCGCTTGCCGCTTGAACAGAGTGCGTTCCTGAGCCGCTAATAGAAACCCCGCTCAGCGATGCTTGTGCCGTCTCTGTTACCTTATCGAGCAGCACGCCCGGTCCAAGAATCAGATCTGGGTTACCGTCGCCATTCATATCGGCGCTCAAAATGAAGTACTCAGACGCGCCCTCAAAGATGCGGCCGGGAATCGGAAGGTCTGTCGAAACGAATGTCCCTTGCCCGGTTCCGAACAAGACGCTCGCATAGGCTTGACCTTCGACGCTGGATGCCGTCGCGACAGCAATATCTTCAATTTCGTCCTGATTCAAGTCCGTCAAGGCGATGGCATATGGCTGCGTACTGGAGTCGAATGCAATGTCGGGAGATGCTGTAAATGCACCGCTCCCCTGTCCAAGAAGAATAGACACGGAGTATTCAGTTGGACTGACTGTTGCGAGATCGGGCACTCCGTCGTTGTTGAAGTCGCCTGCAATCACCTGAAATGGATCGGCGCCGACTGCGGTGTTTGAGGCACTGGTAAACGTCCCATTCGCATTACCCAACAGAACCTCGACTGAACTGGCCTCGATCGCCGCAATATCCTCGATACCATCACCATTAAAGTCAGCGAGCGCCATGTTCACAGAGGCGCCAGCAAGGGGCGTGGACTTCTTGTTAAAAGTTCCGTCACCACGACCGATATAAAGCGTCACCGCGCTGACACCGTTGTTCGTCGTTGCCAGGTCTGCAATACCGTCTCGGTTGAAGTCGCCGACGACAATCGTGTTTGCATAGAGCGCACCGGGCAATACCATGGGTGATTGAAAGGTCCCATCGCCCTTCCCTAGAACAATAACTAACTTTGCGTCGGTGTAACTGACCGCTGCAATATCCTGGAAGCCATCGCCGTTGAAATCTCCCACAGCGAACTGACCGACGTTGTAGCCGACCGGGATGCTGGTTCTGGTTGCCAGGAAACCGCCGGCACCATCACCCAGTAGGATCGCTATACTGTCCGTCGATTCCGCACCTGCAAGGTCAGGAATTCCATCACCGTTGAAATCTCCAAGCGCGGATGGAGCTGGAAGGTTTGTGCTGCCAGAAGCGACTGCCAGCGATAGACCGGGCGTGCTGCTGCCGATTGCGCTGCTTCCAAGGCTTTCATTGTTCGCACCGAGGTCGGTAAAGGTTACGGTGCCGCTCAGAGACGCCGTTGAGCCGCTGCCAACGACCGTTGCATTCAGCGTGTAGTCACCCGGATTTCCGGTCGCGGCAAGCGTCGTTGTCGTAGGAAACTTCCCAGTTACCGTCAAAGTCTGCGCGGAGGAAAGGCTCGATTGATACTCCTTTGCTATTCCGAGGAACTCCGCCCGGTAAGATCGCACCCCAATCCCCGGAACGATGGTCAAAGTAGCCGCTCCGGAGCTTGTCAGTTGGGCAACTCCTAGTTGATGAAGATCGTTGCACACAGATAGCGACGCATCGCAAAAGCGCACCCGCCCGGTGGTAAGAGCCGCAGTAGGACTCTGGACCTGAGCCACTAACTGGACTGCTGTTTTGCGGGGAACCCGGGTCACGTCGGCTCCGTTTGCTTCCACGAGGAGGAGCGTACTGGTCGGAAGAGGGGCTGAAGCCATTGCCCTTGGAAAAGGAACAACCATGCAGACGCCGATTGTTACTCCAAGCCTTAGAAACTCTGAAGGACCTTTCCTATCGAACATGGCGAAACTCCTCGGCGCGCTTCGTTGCGAGCGTGTTCGGTTGATCGGATAACCTCAGCTAATCGCGACGCCCGCAGCGAGTGCAGAGCGAAGCTCCTCCTGTGCAGACGAGGGTGATGCTTGCATGCACCCATCGCATAGGCGGCTGCCATCCTACAGCTTGGCGTACAGGTTGTAAACAGACCTGATCGAATGCGACCAACGCATTCGCAGACGCGATACTTGTTGCTCTTAATGCGCCGAGTCGGGTCCCTTCAAGCATTTACCCGTCTCTCCCTGGTTCGTTAGCCGCATCTCTTCATAGATGCCATCTGCAGCAAAGAGAGAGGTCGCCCCCTTAATAGACGCAGCTTACAGCCGCAGAGGGGCCGCGGAGGACTCGCGAACTCCGCGCATCTCTTCTTCTACCAAAGCCAAATTTTAGCTTTTGGTGGGTCAGGGTTGAAGAAGCGCCTCAACCTTTTCCGTTCCTGTGTTCTCGCCGATGCTGATTGCAACAGTGATCGGATTAGTCAGGGGGCTAAGGTCGGCTCCGCGTGCGGTGCCGATGAGGGTATAGGTGTCAGTCGAGCAGGTATTCGCACTCGGGGGACTAAGTTCCCGAAGGACGAATTCAATACTCACTCCGTCAATCGATCCCTTGTAAAGATAGCCAACGCGGCTCGCTTGAAAGGACCCGGCCGGAATGGTTACATGGAATGTGCCAGCTGCGATCGAGACCCGCTGGGTGGACGGATCGATGATGCCACCGGGACCCGGGGAGAACGTCGCTTCGAGGATGAGGCTGTCGGTTCTATGAGTATCTACGATCGCCTCAAGGGCGGCGCTCAGTTTGCAGAATGGTACGGCAGCGGGGGTAGCCGTGAACGTACCGCTGTCATTCGGATACGGCGCAAGAGTGTTCCCGATGCTGAAGTTGTTTCCATAAGTACTGAAGAAGACTTCAAAACCTGAGCCGACAGAAGGGCCCGGAAAACTCTGATATTCGAGGTCCTTCAACGCACCATTGCTGAACGTAGCCGATGTGAGCGCGGATTCATTTGATAGATCGAAAGTATAGCTATCTACGGTCGCGCTAAAACTCGTGATGGTGTACCCGGCGTGTTCAGGGTCAGTTGCTTCATAGAACGTCGAGTTCCCGGATGGTGGCGTCTCGTTCAGAACAAGCGTTCCGGAACCTATCTCGCTTCCCGAGCTACCAGTGAAGATAAGGTTGTAGGTCGTTTCGGCACGAGCCGGCATCAGACACGCGAAGATAACTGCCACAGCAACGAGAACCCGTATGTACATGTTTAACTCCCAGGAATGCTCTGATAAGACTTGGGACTCTTCAGCACCTCAACCGTCGGTCGAAATGCAGGCATAGTCTGGCACGCTCCATGCAGGTTCGCAAATGAAAATACAGTGCAAATCGAGCTCACCTAGCCGCTCTCTCCCTGACTCTGCTACAGGCACGGCGCACTGCTTGTCATCGCGAAGCCGGATCGCCGCGCCGAATCGCCTTACTATCCAACGTCACGCATGCAGGGGCTCGTCGCTCGTCTCGCTCGTGAGAGGCCGGCGGGGGTGCTTGGTCCGGCTCCCGTAGGCGTGGAACAGTCCGGCGACGGCAATCAGGATAAGCGCCTGGGCGCAGACGCCGTTCCACTTGAAGTGGACCCACGCGATGGTCGAAAGTGCCGACCCTGCCGCCGCACCCGAGAAATACACGGTCATGTAGACCGTGTTCAGGCGGCTCCGTGCCGAAGGCACGAGCCCGAAGATCCTGGTCTGATTGGCCACCTGGGTCATTTGCGCCCCCATATCCAGCACGATGACTCCCACGGCGAGGGCAGCAACGTGCAGCGCGGTCGACATAGTGATCTTCTCTTCCACCCACAGGAAGACGTAGGAGAGTGCAAGAACGCTCATCCCGGCAGTCACGACCCAACGTGTTCCACGCTTGTCGCTGAGACGCCCTGCGATCGGAGCGACCAGCGCCCCAGCGGCTCCCACGACGCCGAAGCTCCCGGCAACGCCCGCCCCGAGGCTGTAGTGGCTGTCCAGCAGAAGGACGAGCGTCGTCCAGAAGCAGCTAAAGGACGCGAAGACCAGGGCTCCGATGACGCACGACTCCCGCAGAAGCGGTTGGGTGCGTACGAGTGTCCAGAGCGACCGCATCGCTTCGCTGTAGCGAAGTGGCTGTCGCGGCGGCAGACTGGGCATGAAGCGATAGAGCAGCGGCACGAAGGCGAGATTGAGCACTGCGGCGATCACAAAGACGTATCGCCAGCCGGTAACGTGGCTCACCCAACCTGCGAACGTCCTGGCCAGCAGGATGCCTAGAAGAAGACCGGTCATAACGATCCCGATAGCCCGTCCCCGCTGACTATGGTCGACGAGATCTGGTGCAATCGGAAGAACAATGTGCGTGACCGAAGCCAGCATGCCCGCAACAACGCTGGCCACCAGGAGCCACATCACGGTCGGAGCTACCGCGACGAGCAACAGCGCCACCGCAACCGCTCCATACATCCTCATCATGAGCGCGCGACGTTCGAGCACGTCACCTAGCGGGACGAAGCAAAGAAGTCCGACCGCATAGCCGATCTGGGTCGCCACGGTGACAAAACCAATTTGGCCAGCCGATGCGTGATAGCTCTCCCGCATCTCTATCAGGAGAGGCTGGTTATAGTAGATCGTCGAAACCCCGACCGCGCAGGCCAGCCCAAGAAAGGGCAGTGGAGCGGGACGCACGGGAGAGTCTGTGGCAGAAGTGGTTGGCTGCGTCATGCGGCAGGAGGTCCTGCCAACAGTGTAACGGCTCCCACGACGGAAGATTCGCGGATTTCGCTGTGTTTCATACCTTCAAGGAAGCGCGGCGTGGCTAGAACTTCCCGAGAGTGAGCTTGGCGATCGTTGCAAGCTGCATGAACGAGGTCCCTTCGTAGATCTTTCCGATCTTGGCATCCCGGTAGAGTTTTTCGACCGGGTAGTCGCGGACAAAGCCCGATCCTCCAAAGATCTCGACCGCCTGGCTCGAAACGCGTTCGGCTACCTGCGAGCAGAAGTACTTCGCCATCGCGGCTTCCTTGGCAAAGTCCGCTCCCGCATCCTTCAAACGGGCGGCGTTATAGACCAGCAGCCTGGCGGCCTCGATCTCCGTCGCCATCTCGGCCAGCTGGAACTGAATCGCCTGGAACTCGGCGATCGGCTTGCCGAACTGCCGTCGCTCCTTCGCCCACTTAGCCGCGTGCATCCATGCGCCCTGGGCGAGACCAACCATCTGCGCCGCAATCCCAATACGGCCTTCATTCAAGGTCTCGATGGCTATCTTGTAGCCCTTGCCTGGCTCCCCCACCAGGTTCGCCGCAGGAATGACGCATTCATCAAACTGCAAGGCGGCTGTGCTGGACGCGCGAATCCCCAGCTTCTCTTCCTTCCTGCCGAGCGTAAAGCCGGAGGCTCCCTTCTCCACCAGGAAGGCCGTAATGCCCTTGTAGCCAAGGGAGGCGTCGAGCGTGGCAAAGACGAGAAACACGCTCGACTCCAGGGCATTCGTGATCCATAGCTTCTGGCCATTGAGCACGTAGTTGTCTCCACTCCGGGTAGCCCGCGTCTGGAGCGCAAACGCGTCCGACCCAGAGGACGCCTCGCTCAACGCGTAGGAACCGACAGCGTCTTTCGCCAGTCGAGGGAGAAACTGTGCCTTCTGCAAGTCGTTGCACCAGCGCAAGAGAGCGTTGAGGCAGAGCGTGTTCTGCACATCCACGAGGACCGCAACCGAAGGATCGGTCGTTGAGAGGGCCTCGATCGCAAGGATGCAATCGAAGAAGCTGCCACCGGAACCGCCGTATCGCTCGGGCACCTCGATCGCCATCAGGCCCAGATCGAAGAGTTCCTGGATCAAAGCCGGCTCCAGCTTCTGAGCCTCGTCCATCCCTCGGACGAGTGGACCAATCTTTTCGACAGCAAAGCGGCGAATCGTATCCTGGAAGAAAAGTTCCTCCTCACTCAATTGCGTGAGGGCTTTTAGCGACTCTGCCATGCGGGCCGTCCTCAAAAATGAATACTCATTCAGCCCGCGAGTCTAGCATCTTCTCCGATTACCTGGCACGCCCCGTCCACTCAAGCAAAACCACACACCGCACCCCGATGTGTGGGCCGGTAGGCGTGGTCGTTGTCCTATGCCGTTTCTTCTACGAGAGTCCCGTGTCGGGTAATGATGGACAGCCGTTCCATGCTGAGGATCTTCTTCGCCTGCCCCTTCGCGTGCGTCGCCCATGGACCGGACGGATCGAGGCGAGCATAGATCATCCAATGACTCAGCGCCCGGCGGCGCTCTCCGCTGCGTTCATAGGCCAACGCCAAGTTGTAATGAGCATCGGCGTATGTCGGAACGAGCATCACGGCGCGCCGGTACGCATCGATGGCCTCGGGCAGCCGCTGCAACTCATCGAGCACGTTGCCGAGGTCGAAGAATGCCAACGCGTAATCAGGATCCGAAAGCGTCGCGCGCCGGTACATCGTTTCGGCCATCGCGAAATCGCGAAGCGTGTAAAAGATCGTTCCCAGGTTGATGCATGCGGGAGCATGGCGCGGGTCGATCGCAAGAATGTCCTGGTAGAGCTGCATCGCCATACCCCGCGTGGCGATGTCTTCTTCAAGCCGCACCGCGCGCAGGAACATGTCCTGCAACGCAGCGGATCCCCCCGGGGGTGCCGAAGCCTGGCCTCGGGTGCGAACGACCCGCAATTTGCGATCAGGCTCGTAATCAAAGTCGAAGGAGAGCTGCCGGGTCATCGGATCGACAAGTGCGCCCGCGTAGCGAAAGGCGAGCCGGGACCCGCTGTGAACCATGCTCGTTTCGAGCAGAGGGTTGGTCATTCCGGACACTTGCTGCATCGCCTCCACCGAGGCGCGGATGCTTTTAACGGTAATGCGGGTGGCAGCCTGGAGATCGCGCAGAGTTCTCATCTGCGAGAGATCCTCGAAGGTGTACTGTTCATCGAGTGGTCTGGGAAGGATGAGACCTACTCGCTCCCATGCCTGAAGCTGGCGGGTCGGCAAGTGCAGAATTCTCAGGACGTCTTGGCGACTGTATCGGGTCACGTTAGTCTGGGTGGCACCGCGTACGCACACACTAGAAGGAGTATGCGGGGGAGCGCCGTCCGGATCAAGACGAAAAGGCCCAAGTCTCTTACAAACCAGTGGATAACGTGTACCAACCATGGTTCAGGGAGGTATGGGACGCGGCCCTGCCTGGTTTGGCGTAGGGCCGCGAAAAGGGGCGACCCGTCAGGAGCGGGTCACGAAGGGTTTATTCTTCGTTTTCCACTCCATTGAACGCAGTGACGATGCAGGGAGCCAAAAGCATTCCAAGGAAAGCAATCACAATGAGAAGGTTATGCATGGCATACCTCTTTCTATTCCGGAGCTCTAACGGCCCGGTGATAAGTAAGGTTCTCTCCTACCGTTGGTCCTTTCCATTCCCCTTAAGGGCAATGGACTCGAACGATTGGTGCATAGACCGGTGGCCTCTCGTTCCTAAGGCTTTCCGCCTTATTGCCGTCTCTCCCTGCCCTGAAGACTTGTATGCTGGGCCCTAACGACAGGAGATTTAACTTTGCGCAATTCAAATGGCGTTCATTCCCTTCCCGTTCTACGCCTGCTCTGCTTGCTCACCGTCGCATCTATGCTGCAGCCCTGCAGCGCGCAGACTTCCTCCTCCAGCTTGGCAGCCCGCCCACCAATGGGCTGGAATAGCTGGGACTCCTACGGTCTCACGATAACCGAGCCTCAGTTCCGCGAAAACGTCGCCGTGCTTGCCAAGACCCTCAAGCCTTTCGGGTGGAACTACGCCGTCATCGACGAGGGCTGGTTCCTCAAGAACCCGCAGGACCGGCCCACCCCCGAAAAGCTCCAGTTTGAACTCGACGCCAACGGCCGCTACATCCCGGTGCCGTCGCGCTTTCCGTCAGCCATCGACCACGACGAGAACACTGGCTTCGTAGCCCTCGGAGCCTTCGTGCATGCGCAAGGTCTAAAGTTCGGCATCCACATCGTTCGCGGCATTCCACGCGAGTCGGTAGATCGCAACCTTCCCGTAGCCGGAAGCCATTTCACCGCCAAAGACGTAGCCGATACCGCCGACGCCTGCCCCTGGGATCCAACCAACTGGGGCGTTCGCGACACTCCAGCCGGCCAGGCCTGGTACGACTCGCTGCTTCAGCAATATGCAAGCTGGGGCATCGATTACCTCAAGGTCGACTGCATCTCTGACCACCCTTATAAGCCCACCGAGATCCGCATGCTTCACCGCGCGATCGTGAAGACCGGCCGCCCCATCATCCTCAGCCTCTCCCCCGGGCCAACCTCGCCCGGCATCGCCAAGGAACTCATCCCCTACGCCCAGATGTGGCGGATCTCTGACGATTTCTGGGACTACTGGAAGAATCCCAAGACCTTCCCCCGCAGCCTACACGGACAGTTTGAGCTCGCGGCCGCCTGGTCCGCCTACGCCAAGCCGGAAACGTGGCCCGACGCGGATATGCTCCCGCTTGGCTACCTCGGCCCCATCCCCGGCGAGGGCGAAGCCCGCGACTCGCGACTCACCCATGACGAGCAGCGCACCTTGCTCACGCTCTGGTCGATGGCTCGCTCTCCCCTGATCCTCGGAGCTAACCTCACCAAGCTTGACGAGTGGACGACCAAGCTCCTCACCAACCGCGACATCCTTGACGTCAACCAGTTCGGCCACGACCAGAGACAAGCCGCAGTAGAAGGCGATGCCCTTGCCTGGACCTCCAGCGGCAAAGGCAACGTCCGCTACCTCGCCCTCTTCAACCTTGGCGATCAGGAGAAGACGATCAAGCATGCCTACGCCTTCTACAACCTGCCAGGAAGCAGCTACAGCAGCCGCGAACTCTGGACAGAGAGGACAACCGGCAGATCCGAACAGTTCACCGTCACGCTCCCACCCCACGGCTGCGCTCTTCTCGAATTGAAGCCGTAGCTCTTGTTGTTGTGCCGGTTGACAAATTTCAACCCCAGGCCCTCTGCCGAGCCTCCGAACAGAACGCTCGCCTCCCGCTCCAGAATCGCAGTCAGGTGCCAAACGTGAGAAGGCCGGTGTGGCGGGCAGTTTACTGTCCCCCACACCGGCCTTGTTAAGTAGCCCTCAGGTTTAGAAGCTGAAGCTCAGCGCTAGACGAATAGTCCGAGGGTGCTGATAGTAAAGCGGTTTGCCATACTCGCTGCTGATTGTTAGAGGATAACCATTGCTATTCGATGGTTGCCCCGAGATCGTTGCACCATTCAAGGATTGAGCCACGTTGTACGGCCGCTCCGCCGCAGCGTAGAAGGCCGCGCCGTTATAAAACGCATAGCCGCCGGGTGTCACGTACTGGTTCCCGAAGTAGCCCGAATCGATCTGCTCGTTGACAGCGGTCACGGAGTGCTCGTTCAAGAGGTTGGTGAATGTCGCCGCGAATGTCAGCGCCTTACCCTCCCGCACCTCATACCCTTCGGTGAAGTTGAAGTCCGTCTGGTTGTACCAGGGATTGCGGTAGGTTCGAGTGTTTCCAACCGTGATCACACCGGTATTGGGATCCTGGGCGATATCGGCCCACTTTCCGCGGTTGAAGATGTCCACCGGGAACGCGTTTTCGCTATAGCCCACGTCCAGGTAGCTCGTGTTCGGAGAGCCTTCGTAGAGAGTCTGGAAGATGCCGAAATCAGAGCTGAGCTTGTGAAGATACTTCAACTGGTAATACGCATAGCCCTTCAGGGTGTTCGGACGATCCGTCGGGAGCGCCCCGCTCGAAGATCCGCCATTTGCGTTGTACTGGAAGTAGGGCTCGTCGAACGAGCGGCTGTTGTTCGGAGCGTTGCGTCCACCGTTTCCGCCGTCAGCGATATCCGAGCTGGTCAACCCCGTGTAGTTGCCGCGGAAGTGGCTATACGTGTAAGAGAAGAGTCCAGCCCAATGATTCGAAAGCGCCTTGCTCAGCCGGAACTCGACTCCGTCGTAGCTGCGCGCCGCCGGAATGGTCTGGTTCGGAGGATTCACGCCCGAAGTCGAGGTGCAGTCCTGAGCCCCAGCCCCGTACAGGAACTGGCAGAATCCGTTATAGGTCGCATTCGAACCATACCCGGGGTTCACTACCACGAACGTCTCGCTACCCGTTACCGAAGATGCCAGCGAGGCATCCTCAATCACGCGATCAAGCCGCCGTCGGCTGTACGTCACATTCAACGCAAGCGTCTTGGCTAACTGGTACTCGGTGCCGAAAACCGACTCATGCTGCTGGTACGGCTTCAGCCCAGGAGCAACACCTTCCTGTACCGCGCTGCAGGTGGAGCAGGTGGTCGGGAAGGAACGGAAGTCCTGGCTTTCGATGAACGTCAATCCGGCCGGCGAGTTACCGCCCGAGAAATTTGTTGTGCTGTTTGGAGCCTGGCCGCTGCAGTAGCGGGCATTGCTGTTAAAGGTGGGTGTGATGCTGCTTAGATCCTGCGTGTTGAGCCCGAAGTAGCAGTTCTGCCAGTACTGGCCGCCGAACGAGCTGATCGCGAGGTTCAGCTTCATCGTGTCGTAGAACTTGCCGTATCCGCCGAATACCTTCAGCTTGCCGTCACGGAACACATCCCACGCCGCGCCGAGTCGCGGTGCGAACTTATCCGTCCATCCGAAGTCGATCGGCTTGGAAAGGTTGGCACCCGTGATAGACGTGGCATTCAAGGCTTCGCCCGGCAGATACTCCTTGTCGAACCGGACACCAAAGTCAAGCGTTATGCCATGTCCGACCTGCCAGGAGTCCTGGGCATACAATCCATGGTCATAGCTGATGGCGTGGCCACTCGTGCCAAAATCCTCGATTGAGACGTATCCATACTGGCCTTGGCAACCAGTACCGATCATGACTAAGTTCTTAGTTGGATCCTGACAGGTCGCATTTCCGGTGGGACTCGAAGGCTGATACGTCGCCGGGCCGCCAGAGCCGACATAAACGTTCACTTCGGGTGCGTTGTAGTGCTGGTCCAGGATGTTCGAGTTTCTTGTGAGCTGGTACCCAAACTTGAAGTTATGCGTCCCCGCCCATCCGGTTTTGTACCAGGCAACATCCTGATCCAGTTGGATCGCTTTGCTTGCGTTGTATTGTGTGAAGTTCTGGTCAGTCGGGGCGTTGATATAGCCGGTCGACTGGTAAAGCTGCGATCCTGGCGCGATGGCGTTTCCGTTCGTGTCGGTTGCCGAGGTGCCGTTCGTCTCGAAGTACTGTAGATTGCCGGTCGTCGGGAAGCCGAAATCATGGTAATTCTCGAAGTAATAGCCGAAGTGCGTTGTCGCCACGATATTCTGTGTCACCGTGATGTCGGCGCCGGTATTGACGGTGATGTTCGGTGCCGTGTAACCAAGAGTATGGGCGTACGAGAACTGGGGTACGCCGGAAGACTGGCAGGGATTCGAAGCGGATGTTGCCGCGCCGAAGCATCCCGTCGATGCATTGAAGTAGCCTTGGGTTGAATCCTGGTTCGGCAGGTTCTGGCCATTCTCGCGCTGTAGTTGGTAGAGCCACGAACCGAAGACGCGGATCTTCTTGGTCGCCTGTGCATCGACGCGCGCCGTTGTGTAGTACGTGTTCTGGTTCGTGCTGAACGGAACGATTCCCCCATTTGTCGAGCCGTAGTTGACCTTGATCTCCGTCCGAACCAGGTCCGGGTTGAAGGCGACAAACCCGAAGATCTTGTCCTTGAAGCGTGCGGAGAACGGAAGCAGAGGGCCGCCAAGCGTAAAGCCTGGGTAAACCTCGCTCGTCTTTGGTTTCACAGGCTGGAAGCTCTGGTATGGCTGATCCAGTTGAGCGCCGCTCGCGAGGGCATCAGGCAGCGTGCCCACCGGATCATATCGCGGCTGGGCATTCGGCCCCGCATTAAGACCAGAGGCATTGAAGTAGGTGAAGACAGAGCCGTGATAATGCTCGGTACCCTTCTTCATCACGACGTTCACTACGCCACCAAGCGCGCCACCATACTCAGCCGCGACTCCTGACGTCTTGACCTGCACCTGATCGATAAAGTCGAACGGCACGTTGGTATGCGAGTAACCACCGATCAGGTTCGCGGTCTCTTGCCCTTCCACCAGGTACGAGTTTTCGGAATCCGATCCACCGCCGATCGAATAGCCGTAGGTATTGCCGTTGCTTCCGTTGCCCGGCGAAACACTTCCGCTGCCGTTCGTCGTGTTGTTTCCCATCAAGGGTTCGTTGCGGGCCGACGGCGCAAACTGGATCACCGACTGATACGAGTTGCCGCGTGGCACGTAGTTCAGTACATCCGCGGTCAAATTTGTCTGGGTCGTCACGCTCGTGACATCGATCTGTGGGCTGTTATCCGACGACACATCCACAATCGTCAGATCCGAACCGATCGAGAGAGTCAGATCCAGCGAAGGAGAGTGGCCGACCTCGATCAGGAGGTTCGACTGCTTGAGAGTAGCAAAACCCTTCGCCTCGACCGTTACCAGGTAGGAGCCGGGAGGCAGGTTCGAAAAGTGAAAGTACCCTCTTCCATCTGTTTGCGTACTCTTTACGCCGACCAGCGTCGGGGTGCTTGCAATCACGGAGGCGTGGGAAACGACGGCCCCGGTTGCATCTTTCACGGTGCCTTGGAGCGAACCTGTCGTCTCCTGGGCCCATGCAGTTCCTTCGAGAAGAGCCGGTCCCACCATAAAGGTTGGGAGAAGACACAGACCAAGACATAACCTGCGAAGGTTCATTCGAACTCCTAGAAGAAAGGAAATCAGGAGCCAGAAGAAATCTGGCTCAAGAGGACGGACCTGTCCCGCCGTCTTGCAATCCAGAGGCCACCCACACCCCGAAAACTAGGCCTTTCGAATCAATCAGGTCCAAACTACCGGATTTCGGACCGATCCTAGAAAACATTACGGACGCGTTACTGCACTATGAAATTCCATAGCGAGCTGAAAGCTGTGGCGAAATCTCAATGGGAACTACCGAATGACCTTCAAGACTTGGAACGCAGCTTCCCGCAGCTCCAGAGTTTTTTGTAAAGCGAGTCGCCAGCAGGGGGCGACCTGCCCTATTTCAAAATGGCATCGAGCGGATGCCCATCCACTCCACCAAGATGAACCCCAAGCAGCCGCGCAATCGTCGAAGCGACGTCGACGTTGGGGAATGGCGGGATCTGTCCGACGGGTTTAATCCCACGTCCCGACGCGATAAAGATGGCCTGCATCAAGGGTTCGGAGTTCGGGTACCCATGCTGCCCAGTCTCCTTGGTCTCCGTGACGAATGCGCCAGTAGTACCGCCTGCGAAGGCAAAATCATTCGCTGCGTAAAGCAGAAGATCCGGCGCCTGCGTCGTCTGCGACGGAACCGGCCAGCCATCCGCCGCGGCCTCCTGCGGGGTAAGGGCCGACCGCACCCCTGGCTGCCCAGCGAAGAGAGCCTTCAACGCAGCAATCGAATCCGGGGTGGCGTGCTGCTGGTAGATAAGCGCGAACCCGCCATCCGCCATGCACATCGTCGCGCCACCCGCGCTCGCTGCCGCATTTCCCCCCTGCAACCCATGTTCGACAAGGAGAGCGTTTGGATGCAGCAAATGATGCACGCTCTGCTGTCCGTGGTCCGAGACGATCAGAAAGGTCGTGCGATCCAGATCGCCCGCGTCCCGCACCGCATCCACAATGTCCTTCACGCGGTCGTCGAGAAACGCAATCGTATTGTGCCCGGCATCATTTCCGTACCCCGTCTTGTGCTCGATCCCATCGAGCGCAAGCAGATGGACCAGGGTCAAGTTCGGATGATGACGCCGCAGAATGTCAATTGCCGCGAGCGTATACAGACGGTCCCGCCAGGCCTGCGATGGCTTGAAGAACGTCCCGAGATCAGCCCGCGTCATCGATCCATCCTGGATAAGGTCCTGGACGATAGGGCTGTCAGCCGACGGCTTCTCGGCGAAGCTCCAGTCGATCGTTCCGGGCTGATGGATCGCCACCCAATCCACTTCGGCCGCCGTCATCCCCGCCGCGTGCGCCGCATCGTAGACCGTCGGGACCGCGACGAGCTCCGACTTCGGCGCATCCGCGTTCACCCTGGGCGCTCCCTCACCACGTTGCCCCTCGATCAGCCCGTTCACGATCACATGATGGCGCGACGCGTTGACGCCGGTAATCATCGCCGTGTGGTTCGGCCAGGTCACCGTCGGGTTGATCGGCTGCATGGAGCGCGCGTAAGCGCCCGAACGCATGAGCGCGTGCAGGGTCGGCGCAGGCTCCGTCGGGTCCTGCAGGCTTTCTGCAGCAAAGGCGTCGAGGCTGATCACAACGACCATCGGACCGCGCGCCGGAACGTTCTGGGCACCTGCAAGCAAAGGCGTCGCGGCAGCAAACATCAATAAGGCACAAGGATTGAAGCGCATAGAGAACACTGTCCAGAAAGGAATGAAGAGCCCCAGGGGCCGCAAGCTAAGAATACCGTTACCGGCCGGAACCCAAATGAGTAGCGGATGAAATGCGATTCTCCGGTTGCGCGAACGAACGGCATGCCGGATGATCGTGGGTAGGTCCCGATATGCTGCAATCCCTATCCTCCCCCAAAAAACCCATGCCTGGCTTCCACTTTGGGAGCAGACTCTTCCTCGTGGTCCTTGCTGCCAACCTCGCATCCGCGACGGTCCACGCCCAGGATCCTGTCGCCACCCTGCCAAAGAATTACACCGTCGCCCTCGACACCCCGTCCATCGAGGTCATGCGAGTGCACTACGGACCTCACGAAAAGATCCCCGTTCACGACCACACAAGCTTTGCGACCGTCTTCGTCTACCTGAACGACTCAGGTCCGCTGCGCATCGATCATGCCGGCGAAAACGCGGCCTCCGTCACACGTCCCCCCACCACCAAGGGGGCCTTTCGGGTTAGTCCTGCGCAAACCGAACGCCACAGCATCGAAAACCTGGGAGACACAAGCTCGGACTTCCTGCGAGTAGAGCTGAAGCAGTCTGCGCTCGCAATGAAGGAACCATTCCGCGGCAAGGCTCCGCAAAGCCTCGGAGAGAACCAGGATTCCCTGGAGTTCACCGACATCGATCTACAGATCGAGCGCATTATCTGCACCGGGCACACCGCATGCCCGATCAAAGTACCCGCCACGCCTTCACTCCTCGTTGCCCTCACGCCGCTTTCCCTGGCCACTGGCGACCCCGAGAAGAAGGAAAAGCTCGAGGCTGGGGCGATCTTCTGGCTCAACCCCGCGCAGGGCGCCACCATCGTTCCCGATCCGGCAAGCCCCGCCCACCTCCTGCGCATCCTTCTGCCCGCGGCCGCTGGACAGTAGCGTCAACGCCGTTCTGGCGACCCGGTCATTATGAGCACCTACAAAATACCGTAGTGTCGTTTCGGGAACGCTCTGGCCGGCAATTGGCAATCGAAGCCTGTCCTGGCACCCCAGCAGGTGGCCTGGAAGACGCATTTTGGCGGAAATAGCGTTCCCAAGTACCGAGTGCAGAACCAATCGAGACCTTCCCGAACCTTCGGAGCGCTACTCGCCCTAAGGAGCAGCCGACTTTCGCGGTACTTTCCCGCACGAAGGTGGTATTCCTGCGTGCCAGCGGCCCATGAAACGCTCAGGTCATCTCATGGCGTACCACCGCACATGTTGATCGATTGAGGCTCCTATGAGCGAAGGTTCCGCGATGCTGGGCTTTTACGACCCGGCCTTTGTTGCACTCTCTGTCTTTATTGCTGTCCTGTCTGCGTATGCTGCGCTCGACCTTGCTGGCCGCGTCACACTGAGCCGCACCCGTGCCGCCCGTCTCGCCTGGCTTGGTGGCGGTGCCGTCGCCATGGGCATCGGCATCTGGTCCATGCACTACATTGGCATGCTCGCCTTCCGCATGCAGATGCCCGTCCTTTATGACTGGCCGACCGTTCTGCTCTCGCTGACTGCCGCGATCGCCGCATCCGGGATAGCCCTCTACTCCGTCAGCCGCAAGACCCTCAGCCTGGCCACCACATTCATCGGCAGCCTGAGCATGGGCGGCGGCGTCGCTGCCATGCACTACATCGGCATGGCCGCCATGCGGATGCCCGCCACCCGCGTCTACTCCATGCCTCTCGTCGGGGCGTCCATCGTATTGGCTGTCGTCATTGCGTTTGTAGCCCTCCGTCTTACCTTCGCGTCGCGCCACGTCTCCCTTCTCTTCACTTGGCGCAAGGGCCTTAGCGCCCTCCTGATGGGCTTTGCTATTCCGGTAATGCACTACCTCGGCATGGCTGCCGCAAGGTTCGTTCCTGCGCCGCTCAACCAGGCCGACCTCCGTCACGCCATCAACATCTCCGATCTCGGGGCGGTTAGCATCGCCCTCGTGACGGTGGTGCTCCTCTGCCTCGTCTTCCTGTCCGCTATTGTCGATCGCCAGTTCTCCCATCAGGAGAAGGAACTCGAGGGCAGCGAAGAGCGTTATCGCATGATCATCGACTCCACCTTCGATGCCTTCCTCGGCATCAGTCCCGCCGGCATCCTCACCGACTGGAACGCGCAGGCATGCGCCACCTTCGGCTGGACCGTAGAAGAAGCCATGGGACGCGCCGCGACAGAGATGATCGAGGTCGGCAACAGCGGGAACGAAAGCCTCCTAAGCCTCCTCGCCGCTAAGGCCGACGCGCCGCTTCAGGGCCGTGTCGAAATCATTGCCCGTCATAAGTCCGGCATCCGTTTCCCTGCCGAAATGGCCCTCTCTGTCATCCGGATGGGCGAGAACAACCTCTTCGCGGCCTTCATCCATGACGTGACCGAGCGCAAGGCCGCCGAGCGCCAGATGGAAGAGGCCCGCCAGGCCGCCGAGGCCGCAAGCCGCGCCAAGAGCGAGTTCCTCGCCAACATGAGCCACGAGATCCGCACTCCGCTCAACGGCGTCATCGGCATGACCGACCTCGCGCTCGAAACCGAACTCACCCGCGAGCAGCGCGAGTACCTCGAAACCGTGAAGCTCTCGGCCGACTCGCTCCTCTCCGTCATCAACGACATCCTCGACTTCTCCAAGATCGAAGCCGGCAAGGTCGACCTCGAAGATATCCGCTTCGACATCCGCGAGTGCCTCGAATCAACCCTCAAGACCCTCGCCCTCCGCGCCGACGAGAAGAACCTCGAGCTCCTCTGCGATATCAACCCCGACGTTCCCGAAGCGGTCTTCGGCGACCCCGGACGCCTTCGCCAGATCACCACCAACCTCATCGGAAACGCCCTCAAGTTCACATCGGAAGGCGAAGTCTCCCTCCACCTCGTAACGGAGACAACTAGCGGCCTCGGGGAACAGCTCCACTTCACCGTCTCTGACACCGGCATCGGCATCGCTCCACACAAGCTCGAGACCATCTTCGAGTCCTTTAGCCAGGCGGATACCTCCACCACGCGCGTCTACGGCGGCACAGGCCTCGGACTCACGATCTCCCGCCGCCTCATCGACATCATGGGAGGACGCATCTGGATCGAGAGCGAGCTCGGCAAAGGCTCTCACTTCCACTTCACCGTCCCCCTCCGCAAGGCAGAGCCGTTCGAGCGCAGCCCCGAGGACACGGCGACCTCCGAGATCCTCACCGGCATTCGTGTCCTCATCATCGATGACAACAAGACCAACCGCCGCATTCTCGAAGGCCTCATGCGCACCTGGGGGCTGGAACCCACATCGGCTGCCGATGGCCCTGCGGCTCTCGACCTTGTTGCCAAAGCCTGTGCTTCCGGCGAGCACTACCGGCTCATTCTCACCGACATGCACATGCCCAAGATGGACGGGTTCACCGTCGTTCAGGAGATCATCAAGAGTCCCGAGCATTCGCTTGCCAACACGACCGTCATGATGCTTTCCTCCGGTGGTCATCGCGGCGATGCCGCCCGCTGCCAGGAACTCGGCATTGCCGCCTACCTCCTAAAACCTGTCCGTCAGGTGGAGCTACGCCAGGCCATCGTGCGAGCGCTCGGCGGTAACACGGCACGCGGTCACTCCGCGATGATCACGCAGAAATCCATGCGAGCGGAGCAAGCCGTGAGTAAGTCCTTGAATATCCTTCTAGCCGAGGACAATCCCGTCAACCAGAAGCTGGCGGTTCGCCTCCTCGAAAAGCGGGGACACACCGTCACCGTCGTCGACAATGGCCGCGAGGCGTTCAACTCCGTTGTCCGTGGACCCTTCGATCTCGTCCTCATGGACGTCCAGATGCCTGAGATGGACGGCATCACCGCCACAATGAAGATCCGCCTGCACGAGCAGACCACGGGGGGACATCAGCCCATCGTCGCCATGACCGCGCTCGTCATGAAAGGAGACCGCGAACGCTGCATCGCGGCCAGGATGGACGGCTATCTCTCCAAGCCGATCCGGCCCGTCGAACTCGACGAGGTGCTCGACGGATACATGGCACGAAAGACCTCCCCAACCGAGACCGAAGCAGCTTCAGCCGAAGCCAAGAGCGCTCCGAGCCATGAGTCCGTCAACGTCACCGAACTCCTCGAACGCATCGACGGTGACATTGAATTCATAGCCGAACTCTCCGACATCTTTCGCAACGACTATCCTCGGCAACTACAGGCCGTAAGCGCCTGCATCCGTGCCGGCGACGCGGAAGGTCTCAAGCGGGCTGCTCACACCTTGAAGGGAGCCCTAGCCAATCTATCCGCCATTCATGCCTCTTCGATTGCGGCAGATCTCGAACAGATCGGAGACTCCGGCAACCTGGATCAGGCGCAGGAAGATGTCGACAGGCTGAACGAGGAACTGCCGCGCGTTCTCACTGCACTCGACGAAGTCTGCAGAGAGCAGGTCGTCTCATGAAAATCCTCATCGCCGACGACGACGCCGTGTCTCGCACCATGATGCGCCGCATGCTCATGCAGAGTGGTTACGAGGTCTTGACAGCATCCGACGGCGACGAGGCCGCCCGGATTCTCACGCAGGAAGACGGCCCGCGCCTCGCGCTGCTTGACTGGATGATGCCCGGACTCGATGGCCCATCCGTCTGCCGCGCCGTGCGAGCCTGTGCGCGCCGGGCCTATATCTACACTGTGTTGCTCACCTCCAAGGACACCAAGGAAGATCTCCTTACCGGGCTTGGCGCCGGCGCCGACGACTACCTCACTAAGCCCTGCAATCCTCTCGAACTCAAGGCGCGCCTCACCACCGGCGAGCGCATCCTCAACCTCGAAGACCACCTTATTGAGGCCCGTGAAGAAATGCGCTTCAAGGCTACCCACGATTCGCTCACAGAACTCTTCGATCGCGGAGCAATCATGGCCCAGCTTGCCGCCGAGGTTGCAAAGCTGACTAGCCCAGAAAAAGAGTTCTCCACCATCCTCTGCGATGTCGATCACTTCAAGAAGATCAACGACACCTACGGTCACCCGGTCGGCGACGAGATCCTTCGCGAAGTCGGCCGCCGCCTGAAGATTGCCGTTCGCGAGGCGGATGTCGTGGGACGGTACGGTGGGGAAGAGTTCCTTCTCCTTCTCGACGGCTGCGGTGCGGGCTCACTCTCGGCCGGCGCCGACCGCATCTGCAGGGCCGTCAGCTCGAAGCCATTTCATACCAGCGTCGGTCTCATTCAAGTCACCATCAGTGCCGGTGCCCTTCACGTCGGCCAGCAAGGCGCACCTCATACGGTCGAGAACATCCTCCAGAAGGTAGATGCCGCTCTTTACCGTGCCAAGGAAGAGGGACGCGACCGCTTCGTTGCCACAGGCTTCGGACCGACGCTTCTCGTCGCGAGCTAACCTACCCGGCTGCCCGCCGCCCCCGCTGATAGAGCGCATGCACCGGGATCCCAAGCAGGATTACCGCCATCCCAAACAGCGAATTCCGCGGCTGGTCCATGATCGAGAACACCAACAACACCCCCGCCGCGGCGATAAACAAAACCGGCACCACGGGATATCCCCACACGCTAAAGGGCCGCGCTCCCGCCGCATCCCTGCGCCTGAAGACAAAAATCGTGCTGGCCGTCAGCGCATAGAACATCCACTCTGCGAAAATTGCAAGCGAGAACAGCGCCTGGAATCTCCCGATCGCCAGCAGTAGCAGAGAACTCAACACTGCCTGCAGGATCAGCGCACTCGAAGGCGTCCGGAACCTCGGCGACACATGCGCCAGCCCCTCAAAGAACAACCCATCTCGCGCCGCCGCAAATGGCACCCGCGCCCCCGACAGCGAGGACCCCACGAACGTCGCCCCGATGCTCACCGCCATCCCGATTGAAACCAGCGCCGCCCCTGCCCCACCCGCCACCAGCCTCATCGCATCCGCCGCCGGGCGCTCCGCCCCCGCAATCGCAGCCGCCGGCAGCACATACTGAATCGCGGCATTCGTCAGCATGTACAGCCCGCCCACGATCCCAACCCCGCCGATCAGCGCCACTGGCAGACTCCGCTGCGGCCTCTGCACCTCCCCGGCCATCTGCGTCACATCGCTCCACCCGTCGTAAGCCCAAAGCGCAGCAATCAACGCCACCATAAACCCCGAAAACCCGCCCCGCGCCCCAGCGAAGGTCGTCCCGAAGTTGCTCCAGCTTCCATGCCCACCCGCCGTCAGGAAACAGAACCCTGCAATGACGACGATCAGCAACCCTTTGAGCCAGGTCAGCAGAAGCTGCACGTTTCCCGATTTCCTCGTCCCAATGATGTTCAATCCGGTAATCAGCCACGTCGCACCGATCGCGAACACCTGGCTCCACATCAGCGGACCAAACGCCGGCATTCCCAGAAAGCTGAACATCGCGAACGTGCCGAGCACCCGCATCAGTCCCGCGGCAATGGTCGCAATCGAGGCAGGTTTTGCGATCGTGATCCAGGTCCACATGTAGAGAAACGCCACCACGTCCCCATACGCCTCACGCAGGAACGCATACTCGCCGCCATACATCGGCTTCGCCGCCGCGATCTCCGCATACGTCATCGCCCCAAACAGCGACAGCAGCCCACCCACGATCCAGACCGCATACACCATGCCCGAACCGCCGACCGCGGCCATCATCTCTCGCGGCACAAGGAAGATCCCGCTGCCGATAATGATCCCGACGACGATCGAAGTCGCATGCGCCGCGTTCAGCACACGCGGCAACTCCCGTTCCTGTTCAGCCATGGTTTCATGGAGGGTAGCACAGGCGCCACGCGGCGCTTCTCCTCCCTTGGCGAAAGGGATAAACTCCCGATAACGACATGTGTAATCCCCGCATCGCCCCGGTGCCGGAGAGCGTCTAATAGCCGTTAGACAACCGCTAGCCCCAAGGCAACGCCGTTTCCACAGAGCGCATGGCAACCACGACCCCAGCCCAACCCGCGAGAATTCCGGCTCCTCCCTCCCCGACGGAGGTAGTCTCCCGGCAGCCAAGCAGCTTCGACCGGACGCTCGCTTCGGCGCGCTCCACCATGATGTTCTCCGAGGTCTTCCGCCTCGCCATCGACAGCTTCAAGGCCAGCAAGGTCCGCTTCCTGCTCACGATGCTCGGCATGATCATTGGGTCGGCCGCGATCATCCTCGTCGCCACCCTTGGCCTTACCGGCAAGCAGTACGCCCTCGACCAGCTCACCAGCATCGGTCCCAACAAGATCGAGCTTCAGTACAGTGGCGGCAGCACCATCGGACCCGACAACACCAGCACCCCCGACTTCATGACCCGTGAAGACCTGAACGCCGTCCTCGATCAGGTTCCCGGCATCATCGCCTCCTCACCAATGCTCGAGGATCACCACAGCATCTCGGTCGGCGGAGGCACCACCAAGGACACGATGATCCTCGGCGTCTCCCCCGAGTACCGCATCGTCCGAAACCTTCGCGTCTTATCAGGCCGTTTCTTCGACGATCAAGACACGCTCCTGCACCAGAAGGTCTGCGTCATGGTCGAACCCCTCGCCAAAACCATCTTCGGCTCCGACAACCTCGCCGTCGGCAGGACCATCAGTATCCAGGGCATCCCCTTCACCATCATCGGCGTCTTCAAAGAGAGTTTCGACACCTACGGCCAATCCGAGATCAGCGAGCAGACCCTGCTCATCCCCTACCCCGTCGCCCGCTACTTCACCGGCACCGATACGGTCAAGGAGATCTTCTTCACCATGAAGGACGCGACCATGGTGGTACCGGCCTCAAAGCGCATCCTCGAGATCATCCGGTCCCGCCATCGCGCCACGTCGGTCTATAACGCCGTCACCCTCACCGAACTCCTCGCCAGCATGGCCAAGATCGCCGACATGCTCACCGTCGTCCTTCTCCTCGCCGCAGCCCTCACCCTGATCGTCTCCGGCGTCGGCATCATGAACTCCATGCTCGCCAACGTCCAGTCCCGCATCCGAGAGATCGGCATTCGCAAGGCGCTCGGCGCGACCAGCAAGGAAATTCGCCTCCAGTTCCTGACCGAAGCCGTCTTCCTCTCGCTCAGCGGAGGCGTCGTCGGCACCCTCATCGGCCTTGCAATCCCAATCTCGGTCCGGCTCTTCACGCCCTTTCAGATCCCCGTTAAGCTATGGTCGGCGCTCATCGCCCTCGGAACCTCGGTCATCGTCGGCATCGTCTTCGGCACCCTTCCCGCCAATCGTGCCGCCCGCCTCGACCCCGTAGAAACCCTGAAGTACGAATAATCGGCCTTATCGCCGGGTAATGAGCTGCTTCGGCAGACGGGAGCCAGTTGCCAGGAGTACGCCCAGCGTCAGGACCAGCCACACGATGGTCGCAGCGAGGATTGTGCCCATATCCCCGGCATGGGTGGTGGGGTGCGGCAGATAGCGTAGCGCGGTGGTGATTCCAAAATAGGCGACGACGGCGGCGAAGGCAGCACGCAGCAGTTCGCCGTTCTCTAACGACGCGATCGAGACCACCCGCTTGCGATGGAGCTGAATCGCAAGAGTAAGCGTCATGGCGAAGATGGCGATGTCGCTGGCGATAGCGAGGCCGTCGAGCCCAAAGTACGTGTACAACAGCGCGTAAACAGGCACAGAGATGATCGTGACAAGGGTTCCGGAGATGGCCGGAGTGAGAGTATTACCGGCCGCGTAGAACGCGCGGGAGTAGATCCCCTGGGACGCCCAGAAGCAGAGTGTGATGGCGAATAGGCCGAAGAAGTGAGCCGTGGAGCGCGCGTCCTCTTGGGTAAAGGCGCGGCGGCGCAGCAGGTCCACGATTGGATCAGCGAGCGCAATCATCCACGCAGAGAGAAGAAAAGACGCGGCAAGCAGCCTGGAGACTGCGCGCGTCACGGCTCCATTGAAGTCATAAAGACGGCCCTGCGCGAAGAGCGAAGAGAAGAAAGGCTGGCTCGCGGCTCCGGCGGCGATACCGATCACCGAGAGCGGCGCGTTGAAGAGCATCTTCGCCGTGCTGAGGCGCGTGATGCCGCCCGGGTTGCTGGCGGAGTAGTGAGCCAGAATCCACTTGTCCGCCATGGCAACGGAAACGCCGATCATCAACGGCAGGGACATCTTGAGCCACTCGCGAAATGCAGGGTGGAAGAGGTCGAGGACAGGGTGAAAGCGGAATCCCCCGCGAAACGCCCCAAGCGCGTTCAGGATGCCGGGACCAACAAGCGAGCCCCCGAGCACACCCCACGCAACCGAGTCGATGCCGAGGCGGCTTGAGAGAAGAACGCCGCCGGCAATAATGCCGAGGTTGTAAACGATGGGGGTGAGCGCTTGATAGACAAAGATCTTGCGGACCAGAAGGCGCGAGCCAAGAACGCCCCCGGCGAAGAAGAAAAGCTGGCCCGGGAGGATGATGCGGGTGAGATGGGTGCAGAGGGCGGCGGTTGCTGCATCGAAGCCGGGGAACCATGCGCGGGTGTAGAGCGGTGCGAAGATTTCGGCGATGACAATAGCCGTCGCGAGAACAGCAAACATCGCATTGAGCACAACCGACAGAGCCTGGTCGGCTCCATCCTCGTCGCCGGTAGCCCGGTAGCGATTGAGGATGGTGATGAGTGAGATGCTGGCCACTCCACCGATCAGGAAGTAGCTGATCATGTCCGGTAACTGGAACGCAGCGTTATAGGCGTCGGTTGTGGTGCGGTTCGCAAACGTCGAGTTGATATAGCTCGTGCGAATCAATCCCAAAAAGCCGGAGAGCAGCGAGGAAGACATCAGCAGGAGCGTCGCCGCATACGCGCTGACCCCTTTGCCTGCGGTGCGAACCCCGAGACGTGCGAGCAAAGCTTGTTGAGGCGGGTTGCGTTCTTCGGTGGGAGGCATGAGGGGCTGATCTCATTCTAGATCGTGGGGTGCGGTCCCTTGAGCAGCGACGGCGACGGCAGCGCAGACCGGGGTATGCTGGAGATTCTGACTCTTAAATTCTGAGGCGATCGAATGGTTGTCATGGCTCGTGTTGTTCGTTTGGTGTTGTTGGCTGGCGTGATGGCGCCGGGAACGTCCGGATGGGCGGCTGGTCCGGTGCATGCTAAAAGCGCCGAGACCGCCGGTGAGTTCAAGGCATCCAAAGCCTTCGACATAGCCCATCAGACGGCGCTCACGATGCACGCCTTCCTTGAGCGCATGCCAAAGGGCGCCGACCTGCATATGCACCTCTCGGGAGCGATCTACGCCGAAACCTTCCTGCGAGACGGCGCAGCCGACAAGCTCTGCGTAAACCCCACGACGCTCGCCTTTGTGCCAAACATCGGCACCACACGCGACATGCCCTCGCAGGCGGTTTGCGCGGCTCCCGGGGTGCCCGCGTCCAGTGTGCTCAAGAACCAGGCACTGTATGACTCACTGGTGGATTCCTTCTCCATGCGCGGCTATGTCCCAACACCCGGCATAACCGGGCACGATCAATTCTTCGCTACTTTTGGGCGCTTCGGCGGCATGGGCAAGGGACACGACGGCGAGTGGCTCGACGAAGTCGCCACCCGTGCGGCGGCACAGAACGAGCAATATCTCGAAGTGATGATGACGCCGTCCTTCTCGAAGTCGGCCAAGCTCGGCTACCAGCTCGGCTGGCCGAAGGGCCCGATAGACGGCTCGACGTCAGGCGGGGACTCTGCGCACATGGACACGGGCGATCCGAGCCTGGATAAGAGGGCCGCAGGTGCGGCGGAACTTTCCGGACTGCGTGAGAAGCTCCTTGCCGGCGGCCTCCGCGACGAAATCGCCACCGACCGCGAGGAGATCGCGAAGGCGTTCGCCGAGCGGGATCGCCGCGAGCACTGCGGGCAGCCGGACGCCGCTCCCGGATGCAGCGTGACCATCCGCGTGATCTACCAGGTCCTCCGCGCGTTTGCGCCCGAGCAGGTCTTCGCCCAGACGGTCCTTGGCTTCGAAGTCGCGTCAGCGGAACCCCGTGTCGTCGGCATCAACTACGTGCAGCCCGAGGACGCCTACATGGCCATGAGCGAGTACCACCGCCAGATGGTCTGGATGGACTACCTGCACGGCGTCTACCCAAAGGTGCATATCAGCCTGCACGCCGGGGAACTGGCTCCCGGCATGGTCCCTCCCGAGGGCCTCCGTTTCCATATCCGCGAGGCCGTCGACCTCGGCCACGCCGAGCGCATCGGCCACGGTGTGGACGTCATGTACGAGGAACGCCCAGAGGAGTTACTGAAGGAGATGGCCGCCCGGCACGTGATGGTCGAGATCAACCTCACCTCGAACGACGTGATCCTCGGCGTGACCTCGAACTATCACTCCCTCCCCGCCTACCGTGCGGCCGGCGTCCCGGTGTCGCTTTCGACTGACGACGAGGGCGTCTCGCGCATCGACCTGACGCACGAGTACACGCGCGCGGCGCTCGATTACAAGCTCTCGTATATTGACCTGAAGAACATGGCGCGAACAGGAATCGCGCACACCTTCCTCCCGGGAGAAGACCTGTGGGCATCTCCGGATGTCTTCACCAAGGTGAATGGGGCCTGCGCGGGAGCGAAATCGCCGGGGTCCGAACAGCTTTCAACGGCATGTACGGCCTTCCTCAGGGGAAGCCCGAAAGCCGCGCAGGAGTGGGAGTTGGAGCACCGGTTCGCGGTCTTTGAAGCGAACCTGCCGTAACGGCGCTGCGGTACATTCCATCAGGAGGGCTTCAAGACGATGCGCAGGTTTCTCTCCGTGTTCCTCCAGTTCTTCCTCTTCCTGGTGACGTTTGCTCTGGGCAGCTTCCTGTTGCATCCGTTCAACGTCGTGACGGTACTTGCCTCCGACGCCACCCATACCCGCAGCTTTCTGTGGGATGGGCTCCTCCTGATGCTTCTTCTCTACGCGCTCGTTCTCCTGATAGAGGTAGTGATGAGGCAGATCAAAGCGGCGGGTCTGTGGTCGACGATCGCAGTGGTTTTGGCCGGAGTCTTGGGGTTCGCGATGAAGTTTGGATTCATCTCGACAGACCGCTAAGTGGCCTGTTTGTGGATTTCCACGGCTTATCACGTGGTCAAAGTGACGTAAATTCCCCGAATTGGTCGGATGACTTCGCGGCGGGAGTTGGTAGACTGACCGTGTCCGCGATTTGATCTGTTGCATTGACGGCTTTTCGGAAATTCGACGACGACCTGCTGTGTGCGGGCAGGCGAAGCTCCGGGAGCCGTTTTGTTGTCTCCTTTCGCAATCAGAGCACGGCGCGGCAACTGGCACGTAGGCAACTGGCACGTAAAGGATCAGCGAATACCCTATGACTCTTGCGAAAACTCCTCAGTCCTCCACGACGACCGTTCCAGAACCCCCGGCGGCGTTTACGCCCCTGATCGACAAGAACGCCGCCTGCCCTGATCTGACGACCAGGACAATCGCGTACTACTCGATGGAGATCGCGCTTTCGCCCGCCTTGCCGACGTACTCAGGCGGCCTCGGCATGCTCGCCGGAGACACGCTGCGCTCAGCCGCAGATACAGCCGCCCCCATGGTCGCGGTATCGCTCGTGCATCGCAAGGGCTACTTCCGCCAGATGCTCGATGCCAGCGGCCAGCAGACCGAGACCGACGTGGCCTGGACCCCCGAGACGACCCTGCCCAGCGCCGCCAAGACCGTCACGGTGACGATCCAGAACCGGCCCATCAAGGTGACGGCATGGCGCTTCGACGTCGTCGGAGCCGTAGGGCACGTCATCCCGGTCTTCCTGCTCGATACGGATGTCGAAGGAAACGACCTGTGGGATCGCCGGTTGACCGATCATCTCTATGGCGGAGACACCTACTACCGCCTGTGCCAGGAGGCCGTGCTCGGGCTCGCCGGCACGGCGCTTCTCCATGACCTTGGCTGCAAGCCGATGGTCTACCACATGAACGAAGGCCACGCGGCCTTTTTGACGCTGGCCCTGCTGCAGGAGCAGATCGGCGAGAAATCGCTGAGTGAGGCAACGGACGCGGATGCCGACGTAGTTCGTCAGCAGTGCGTCTTCACCACGCATACGCCGGTTCCGGCGGGCCATGACCAGTTCGGCATGGACCAGGCGAAAACGGTGCTTGGCCTCGAACGCTCGGCGACCATCGAGCGGTTCGGCTGCCTGCATAACGGCCTGCTCAACATGACCTACCTGGCGCTGAAGTTCTCGCGCTTCGTCAATGGCGTCGCGATGCAGCACGGCAAGGTCTCGCAGGAGATGTTCCCGGATTACACGATCCACTCGATCACCAACGGCGTGCACGCCGCAACGTGGACCTCGCAGGCCCTGCAGGATCTCCTCGACAAAGAGATTCCGGCCTGGCGTCACGACAACCAGTACTTCCGGTCGGTCTACGGAATCGAGCCTGCACGCATCTCGAACTGTCACCACCTCGGCAAGCAGAGGCTATTCAAGCTCGTCGCCGAGCGGACCGGACAGCAGTTCGATCCGAAGGTCCTCACCCTGGGCTTCGCCCGCCGCGTCGCCACCTACAAGCGCGCCAGCCTTCTCCTGCAGGACCCAAAGCGGCTCCTCAAGATCGCACGTAAGATCGGCGGCCTGCAAATTCTCTACGCAGGCAAGGCGCATCCGGCAGACACGGCAGGCAAGGGTCTCATCAAGGATGTCTTCGAGACAGCCCAGAAGCTCAACTCAAGCGCTCTCCGGATCATCTATCTCGAGAACTACGACTGGGAGCTTGGCGCACAGCTCACGCAGGGCGTGGACGTCTGGGTAAACACTCCCCGCCGCCCCTACGAAGCCTCAGGCACATCCGGCATGAAGGCCGCGCTCAACGGCGTACCAAGCCTCAGCATTCTCGATGGATGGTGGATCGAAGGCTGCGCCGAAGACGTCACCGGCTGGGCGATCGATGATGGCGATACCGAGGCTGCAGAAGCCCAGAGCCTCTACGACAAGCTCGAGAACTCCATTGCTCCCCTGTACCAGAGGCCAATGGCATGGGCGCGGATGCAGCAGTCCTGCATCGCCATGAATGGAACCTTCTTCAACACCCACCGCATGCTCGGCCAGTACTTCATGAACGCCTACTTCCCGCAGTCTCCGCTGCCGGACGTGGAGTTGGGTCTCGGGGAAGCGATCTCAAACGAGACGTCGGTGCTCACCCCCGCGTAAGATCAGACCTGTCCGAACCGGCCCTGGGTTACTCACCTGACTTCAGAGGTGGAATCCGGGGCCGGTGTGCTTAAAGACCTTTGGCGTCCTCATACTCCTCGTTCCAAGCCGTCTGAATCGCCTCCAAAAGCCCCTCATTCGACTTCCCCGGATCCCCCACAAACCCATCCAGCCCCGTCACAAACTTGTGCAGATCCGTAAACCGCACCGAATACGGCTCAACCTCCGGAAACTTCTCCTGCAACTGAATTCCAATCTCTTCCGTGTCCGTCCAGTCGATCTCACGCGCCATCGAACTACCTCCAGACCTCAAGTTTACCCGACCCACAAAACAAAACGACCGCACCGGAGCCTCCAGCGCGGCCACTTCGCAAATTGACGAGCTACTTGGAATCGGTCCCGTGCAGCGCCCCGATATGCCTCTTCACAATCGGATCCGTCTCGGCCGCAAAATCCTTGTAATCCGCCGCGCCGCCGTTCACCGCTTCCTGCGCGAACAGCTTCTCGTCCTTGTCGTGGATCTCGGCCATATCGCTCAGATAGGCCGCATCGAAGTCAGCCCCTGAGAGCCCACGCAGATGCTCCAGCTTCCCGGAAAACTCCGCGTTCAAAGCCGGCGCAATCGCCACGTGCTCTGTCGCCGAAATCATCTTGAGCTTCTTGTTCACGAGCTCGTGGTCATGCACCTCGGAGTTGGCGAGATCCTTGACGTCCTGCGCCCGCGCCTTCATCAGCGCAACCTTGCTCGCCTCGACCTCGTACCGCCCGCCCTGCGAGACCTTCCCAACGAATGCCTTATCCGCATCCGAAGCGCTGCCCTGGGCATACGCAACGGAAGCGGAAACCAGGGCCGCAGCCAAAACCACACCGAACGAAGCTTTCATCAAGTCGTACTCCTTAAGGTCCGAGGCCTAGAACAACCCAGACCATCCGTAAGATGCACGACCAAGCCTGCTAAGCCCCCGGCCCATGGGAAGGCTTGCCTTCCTGCACATAATTCCGATTCCACTTCGGAATCTCGACAACATAGGTCCCCGGCTTCTCGATCACCGCCTGGCATCCAAGCCGCGAGTTCAACTGGATATCCGCCGCCGTCTCCATCCGGTCAAGCTCCAGGTCCTCCGCTTCACTGATGCCTTTCGCGCCTTCCTTCACATGGATATGGCACGTCGTGCAAGCACACACCCCGCCACAAGCATGATCGAGAAAGATCCCATAGTTCTCCGCCACATCAAGAAACGACATCGGCAGCCCATGCCCGTCATACGGCATCGTGTCGTACTTGAACTCAACCGTCTTGCCCTCAGGCAGAAACGTCACTCGCACGAACCCATCAGCTACCGGCTTCGATGTATCCACAACACTCTCCGTCACAACACTACTCATCGCTCTTCTCCTGAACCTGACTTGCCTTACTTATCCGTCTTGTCATCGCCTTCAGCAGGATCGACCGGCTTCGGCGTCTCTTCAAAATCAGCCTTCGCAAACGGATGCGGCGCACTCGGCCCTGCTCCCATGCTCTCACCTGCCGCGCCCATCGTCTTCCCCTGCAGCGCGCCACCTACCGCCGAATCCATCATCAACTCCGCAAACCGCGTCGTCGACTTATCCAATCCCTCGATAGCCCTCCGGATCACCCGGAAGTCCCCACCCGTCAGCGACGCCTGCAGTTCCTTCGCCTTCTGCTCGATCTTCTCAATCTCGTCCGCCGAAAGCATCTGCCACGCCTCGTGTTTCTTGCCCTTCTCGACAGCAGTCAGGATCGTATCCGCCTCGTTCTTCGCCTCGATCACCTGCCGCTCTTCCAGATCCTGCTCCGCGAAGTCGAACGAGTCGAGAATCATCGTCTCCACCTGCTCGTCCGTCAGCCCATACGTCGGCTTGACTTCAACCTCAGCCGCCTGCCCGCTCCTCTGCTCCCGCGCCGACACATGCAAAATCCCGTTCGCATCGATCAGGAACTTCACCTCGATCCGCGGCAGACCCGCCACCATCGGCGGAATCCCCTTCAGGTCGAACCGCGCCAGCGACCGGCAGTCCTTCGCCATCTCACGCTCGCCCTGCACCACGTGGATCGCGACATTCGTCTGCCCGTCAACACCGGTCGTGAAGTGCTCGACAGCGCTCGCCGGTATCGTGGAGTTCCGCTGAATAATCTTCGCAACCACCCCACCAAGCGCCTCGATACCCAGCGAAAGCGGAGTCACATCCAGCAGAAGCAAATCCTCGGTAGCCTTCGAACCACCCGCAAGAATCTGCGCCTGCACCGCCGCTCCCAGCGCCACCACCTCATCCGGATTCAGCTCCGTATGCGGCTTCTTCCCTCGCGCACTCAGCCCAAACACCTCATCGACGAGCTTCCGTACCGCCGGAATCCGCGTCGATCCCCCAACCAGCACCACCTCATCGATCTGCTCGACCGACAACCCCGCGTCCTTCAGAGCCTGCTTCGCCGGACCCGCCGTCCGTCCAATCACCCCTGCCGAAAGCTCCTCGAACTGTCCCCGCGTAATCTCCCGCAGATACCTCTTCCCCTCAGGCAGCGCAATATCCAGCCGCGCCGTCTCCTCCGAAGAAAGCAGAATCTTCGCCTCGATCACGGACTTGCGAACCGCCTGCACCACTTCCCCGTTGCCTCGCACATCGACGCCAAGATCCCCGGCAATATCGTCCAGAGCAATCGCGATCAACAGGTTGTCGATGTCATCCCCACCCAGGTGCGTATCCCCACCCGTAGCGATCACCTCGAAGATCCCCTCATGCAGCTTCAGAATCGAGACATCGAACGTCCCGCCCCCAAAGTCGTAAACCGCAATCACGCCGTCCTTTTTCTTATCCAACCCATACGCCAGCGCTGCCGCCGTAGGCTCATTCACCAGCCGCAGCACCTCGAGCCCGGCAATCCGCCCCGCATCCTTCGTAGCCTGCCTCTGCGCATCGTTAAAGTAGGCGGGAACAGTAATCACCGCCTTCGTCACGACCCCGCCGAAAAATCGCTCTGCATTCTTCTTCAACTGCTGCAGCACATAAGCCGAGATCTCCGGAGGCGTCATCATCAGTCCCCCGACGCTCACCCGCAGCACCTCTTCCTTCTTCAACCCCTCCGCCAGCCGGAAAGGAAACAGCTTCAGCTCCTCCTGCACGTCCTCGACATCGCGCCCCATCAGCCGCTTCGCCGAGTACACCGCATTCGAAGCATCGCTCAGCAGCGTCCCCCGCGCCGCGTTCCCCACAACAACCCCATCCTCCGTCCACGCCACAACGGAGGGCACAAGCCTCTCCCCATCCTCGCCAGGAATCACCACCGGCGTATCTCCCTGCATAAACGCAACCAGGGAGTTCGTCGTCCCCAGGTCGATACCAACCACACGCACATCCGCCATAATCAGAAACCTTCCGTCGCCCACGGCCCAACAAAATCAGCCTTGGATCATCTCTTCTATTGTCCTACAATCCCCCTGAACCGGGCCGCTCTAATGGGATGCAGGTTAGCCAGCGCGGACTCGCTCAAAGGAGCCCCATGCCAAGCACCATCATCCCGTCCCTCCGCTATCGCGACGCGCACGCCGCCATCGCCTTCCTCGAAGCAGCCCTCGGCTTCAAGAAGAAAGCCGTCTACGAAGGCCCGAACAACACCGTAGCCCACGCCGAACTCACCCTAGGCGACGGCATGATCATGATCGGCTCCTACAGCGGTCAGGGCGAGTTCGCCCACCTCGTCAAGCAGCCCGACGAAATCGACCTCGCCGAAACCCAGGCCCCCTACGTCCTCGTCAAAGACGCCGCCGCCCTCTTCGCCCAGGCCGTAGCCGCCGGAGCCACCATCGTCAAGCCCCTCGAGCAGATGTCCTACGGCGGAGCCGCCTTCACCATCCGCGATCCCGAGGGCCACCTCTGGGCAATAGGCGAATACGACCCCTGGCCCGCAGCCTCCTAGCTGCTCTTGTTCACGACCCGGGTCGCGGGTTCCCCATCTTCGCCGACAGTCTCACCCTCGGCTAAGGTGGGAGACCCATACCTCCCCGTCTCCCCATGAAGTCACACCCATCGTGATACCGTGGCCCCATGGAAAAGAACCCCTACTCTGCCCAGCTCGCCGGCCAGTCCCCCGACCCCATCCTCGCCACCACCGCCGCTCGCCTCAACACCCTCGCCTGCTCCCTCACCCCCGAGCAGCTCGAAGCCCCCCACGCACCCGGCAAGTGGAGCCCCCGCGAAATCCTCGCCCACCTCGCCGACTGCGAACTAGCCTTCTCCTTCCGCCTCCGCCAGATCCTCGCCGCCCCAACCGAAACCCCAAACACAATCCAGCCCTTCGACCAAACCGCCTGGTCCACCCGCTACGCCGCCTACGACACCCCGAGCGCCCTGGCCCTCTTCACCGCGGCCCGTGCCTGGAATCTCAATCTCCTCACAACGATCACCCCGGAAGACCGCACCCGTCCCGCCCACCATCCCGAACGCGGCGACATCACCTTCCAGAACGTCCTCGAAACCATCGCAGGCCACGACATCAACCACCTCCAGCAACTCGAAGCCCTCATCAGGCCATAGCTCCAACCCGGCTCATCTTGCATTTGCCGTTGCCCTCTAGTTGTCCTTCCGAAGGGAATCTGCGTCTGCAGTTTTAGTGCTCCTTGCTATCCGAGCCCACGACAAGGAGGGTGCCCCATCTTCGCCGACAGCCTCACCGTCGGCTGAGGTGGGAACGTAAGAGGCCCAACCGCTTCGTCTTTGTGACCAAGCTCTCATTCCCAGGGATAGTCCACGGCTCAACCCAGACCCACCACCCCATCCACCCCAGCCCGCATCCTCGCCCGCGCACTCACCAATCTCCCCCCAGCCTCGCCTAACCACTCCACATCCCCCGCAACCGCGTTCTTCGCCCGCAAAATCTCCGGCTCCAGTGCCTCCATCCCCGGCCCACCCGGAACTATCCTCACCTTCACAAAATTCCCAGCATCCAGAGCCTTCAGCAACACCCCCACGTCCACGTTCGCATCGGCAGGCAAAAGCCTCTCAACCGCAGCCGCCATCCGCGTCGGATCATACCCTGAAGCCAGCTCCTTCACCGCCTCCGACACAATCTCATGCGCTGCCCGGAAGCTCATCCCAGTCTCCCGAACCAGCGTATCCGCCAGTTCCGTCACCGTCAGGAAACTACCCTGAGCCGCGGCGGCCATTCGATCCGTATTCCAGTCCACCTCACCCAGCACTCCACTGAGCAGTTCGAGACTTCGCAGTGCGTCCTCAAACGCCGTATACACCAGTGGCTGCAGATCATCCTCCGCGTCGTTCATATCCGCGAACGGCGTATTGTGCAGGCTCCCAAGCACCGCCTGCGCCTGCGTCATAGCCCGGCTCGCCAGCACCCGCACATGCTCGAGCGGCACCGGATTCCTCTTCTGCGGCATGATGCTCGAAATCTGCACGTACCCATCGCTCAACCTCAGATAGTTGAACTCGGCCGTACTCCAAAGCAGCAGGTCCTGCGCAAACCGTCCCAGGTTCAGCATGCAGACAGCCACAACCGAACAACTCTCCGTCAGGTAATCGACAGCCGCGATCGCCCCATACGAATTCACCTGCAGCGCGTCGAACCCAAGCAAATCCGCCGTAAGCTTTCGATCGATCGGAAACCCCGTCGTCGTAATCGCACACGCTCCCAGTGGACACTGGTTCACCCGCCCATAGGCCGACTTCAGCCGAGCCGTATCCCGCTCCAGGCACTCGATCATCGCCATCAGGTAGTGCCCAAGCGTCGTAGGCTGTGCCGGCTGATTATGCGTATAGGCCGGCATCAGGCTCGCCCTATGCTCCCACGCCAGATCAACCAATACCCGCCTCAACGCAATCACCTCCCCGACAACCCTGGCTAGAAGATCCCGCAGCACCATCCGGTACATCGTCAGGTCGATATCGTTCCGGCTCCGCGCCGTATGCATCCGCCCCGCATTGTCGGGGCCACACAATGCCGCGAGCCTGCTCTCCATGAAGAAGAACAAATCCTCAAAGCTACCGTCGTACTTCGCCGTGCGTATCTCCTCCAGATCGAGTGCATCGAGCGCCCGCAGACAAGCCGCCACGTCCGGAGCCCGCATGATCCCCTGCCGCCCGAGCATCAGCGTATGCGCATACTGGATCGCCAGAAGCGGATCGACAAAGTGCTTCTGCGCATCCTTGAACACGCGCGCCAACACCGCAGTTCGATACGTCGGAGCCGGAAACACCGACTTTGTCTTCGACCCGCTCAACCCCTTCGTTTCTTCAGCCATGCTAGAAGTCTATCTTCAACCCAAACTGCAGAATCCTCGCCTCAAGCACACTGCTCGTAGGCGCAAACGAAGGCTGCGCCGTCACCGTGCCAATCGGCCCCAAAGGACTATTCGCCGCAGTGACAACAGTAGCCGTCGTATTGATCGAGGTCACATTTGTATGATTCAGAATGTTATTTCCCTCGATCAGAAGCTTCGGCGAAAACCGTTCCTTGATCGTCGCGAACGTCCGCGTATACCGCAGATCGGCCTGCGCGATCTTAGGAGCCCGCACCGAGTTCCGTCCGACAAACAAAGGACGACTGCTCGAAAGGCTGTCGTTGTTCAAATGCGGGCTGACGGTAATATTCTGCTCATCGCCGGAAGTAAAGTTTCCGAGAAACGCAAAGTTGTTATTCGTAAAGATCCCGTTGACATACTTGTTTTCAAATTTCGTCTTCGGCGTATACACCGCGCTGATCGTCATCGAGTTCGGACGATTCACGCTGCTCGGCCCCCGATCCCGCTTCCGGTTCGTCGGGTCTTCGATCGCATTCGAGAACTCATACGAGTTCGCCTCCGGGGTATCGGAGATCGAGTGTGACCACGTATAAGAGGCACTCGTCGTAAGCCCAGCCGAAAGCCTGTGCTCATAGGTCGCAGTCAGCGCGTTGTAACTCGTATTCGATCCTGTATCGATCAGCGTGATGTTATTGAACCGCGGATCGAGCCGCGTGGCCGCCGAAACCGTGGTCGAGAACACCGGGCGCCCATCCGCAAGAAAACTTGTCGGATTGATCAGGTTGAGATTCCGAAGAAACTGAAAGTTTCGCCCATTCGTCATCGTGTAGCCAAGCGTCAACTGATCATTCGATGTGAGCTGCTGAGCCACCTGCAGGTTCGCATTCCAGACATATTCATTCTTGAACTGCGGCGTCAGCGCATAGATACTCTGCGTCGGAAGGCAATTCGCCGCCACCGTCTGCGGTGTATTGGGGAAGCTCGGCGAGCAAGCGCCACCACCCGAAACCGTAGCAATAAACGACCCCGTCCCCGCGGCACCATTGTTATAGAGCGGGTTATACCAGGTGTTCGTCGGAGTCGACTCGTAGAAGATTCCCGCGTTCAACCGAATCACGGTCGTAGGAATCGGCGAGTAAGCAATCCCAAGTCGAGGAGCGAAGTTAGCCTCAGGGGTCCGGAAGCTCTGCGTGTAGCTGAACGGCTCACCCGCCGGCGGCGTAGGCGCCCGATACTGGTCATACCGCAGCCCATAGCTCACCAGCAGGTCGCGCCGCAACTGCCAAGTATCCTGCGCGAACAGGTCGAAGAACACCGAGTGATACGCCGCACCCGGCTGTCCGATCGAAGCCTGCACACTCGAGTACGCCGTCGGAGTTGCGCCACTCTTCGCGCTGATGTACTGCGCAACAGAAGCGAAGTTGAACTGCGTAAAGATATCCGCGAGTTGCGTATCGTTGTTCTTCTGAAAGCCAAACCCCACCTTATAGGTATGCGCTCCATGGATCAGCGTGACGTTGTCGTTGAACGACGGAATCTTCTCCTGGTACTTATCCCCCGAACCATTCACCGCTGGCCCTCCGAACGTAGCCGCCGTAAAGCTCCCCGAAGCGGCAATCGAAATCGCCGGCCCTGGCCCTGTCAGAGCATCCGGCACATGGTGCTCATTCCGGTAAGGGATCGACCCACGAAACTCATTCAGCAGGTTGGCGGTGAACGTTGTAATTACCTGCGCCCCGATGATATGCGCCCGGTCCTGAAAATCCGAAGCCGAACTGATCGCGAACGTCCCGCCCACATTTGTATTGAACGGATAGTTATTCCGGAAGTAGTTATACCGAATAAACGCCGAGTTCTTCTTGTTGATGATGAAATCCCCACGCACATCCACCCACTGCGTCCTCTGCACCTGCGGAGCCGTGTTGAAATCCGAAGCGCTCACACCAGTAGCGATCAAAGCCTGTTGCGTCGCCACATTGATCGTGTTCGCAGTAGGATTCGCCCTCTTCAAATGCTCATAAGCCCCAAACAGAAAGAACCGATCCTTCACCACCGGCCCGCCGAGGTTGCCGACAAAATCATCCACATGCAGGTCCGGCTTCACCTTCCCACCCACAGCCGTAAGATCGCAGTTCTGCAGCAGCGGGCACGAGCTCGCCGCCTTGGGCCGCCAGATATATTGCGCCTGCCCATGCACTTTGTTCGTACCGGAATTCGAAATGACGTTGTAGACGATCCCAGCCGTATTCCCAAACTCCGGAGCCGCCGAGTTAGAGATCGTCTGCACCTCCCGCACATACGAGTCCGAGATAGCGAACAGCCGTAGCCCATAGCGGTCAGTTTCAGTGTCCACCATCCCGTCAAGCTGGTAGTTCACTCGATCCACCAACCCGTTCGTGTTCACCGTCCGAGGAATCCCGTTCTCCGGATTCGGATGCCCACTCACCCCAGGCTGAAACAAGATGAAGTTATAAGGATTCCTCGAGGTCAACGGCAGGTTCTGCGTCTCCTCCACTGAGATCGTCCGCCCCATGTCGAACCGCGCCGGCTCAATGATCGGCGCATCACTCGTCACCTCGACAACGGTGGCAACCGAGCCAGCATTCAGCTTCTCATCCACCGTCGCACTCGTACCCGCGTCCAGGTGAATCCCACTCTGCGTCACCGCCGCGAACCCCTGCGCCTCCGCCTTCACCGAATAGGTCCCGATCGGCAGCGAGGCCGCGATATAAACCCCGGCATCCGAGCTCTGCACCGTCACGTGATATCCCGTGTCGAGATTCGTAATCGTAATCGTTGCATTTGCAATCAACCCACCCGAGGCGTCTGTCACAATCCCGCGAATCGTGCCGTTGATCGATTGCGACTGAGAAAACCCAGGCGTGCTGCCACCAGCAAAAAGAATGAACGTCCCAAGCAACGTCGCGGAAAATGTAAACCGGCGAATCAAAGTGTGCACAGTGTTGCCTCCAGGAGAGAAATAGGGGAGCATCTGCAATACTTCACCGATACGTCGGAGGGGCTTGCGAAAAGCCTCGAGAAAATACCTGCAAAGTGAGCTGAAGACGATCGAAGATATCTAAAGTTTCTAGCTGGGCTTTCCTTCAGCACGCATCAGACGAGCAGCGAAGCCACGGATCAGAAGATCAGTCGTTCCACAACAGCCGACAGGCTAGGAGAAATTGCGCCAACTTCTTTCCTGGATCCCGAGGGCACTCGATCGGGGCAAAAGCTGCGCCAGCTCACGCCGTCCGAGGAGCTTCCCGGTTACTCGACACAGCCCTGAACGCCCACCCACGCCGCCTGCGCGCACACCAATCCCTGCATTTGAGGGAAGGCTGATAGCTGCAATCGCGTCGGGAAGCATGGCTGCAGTATACCCCAGCTTTTCCGGCTACACACTTAGGCAGCAGGCACAGCGCCTTCTAGCCGAGCGCTTCTCCCACATCCCGCACTAAGTTCCTCACATAACTCCGCCGGTTCAGCAGAACCACCATCGCCGCCTTCGCCGCATCCAGTACCGAACGATCTCCCGCGTCGACGGCCCTGTCCCACTCTCTCCACAAACCTTCAAGTTCATCCGAGATTCCCGCAAGCATCCCTTCGAAGTTCATCTGAGCCGCAAGCAGATCCTTGCGAAGCTGGGGATCTTCGTCGTCTCCCATCTCCTTCGCCATACGCATCTCCTGCAGTTGCATATTCAGCTCGAAGACCTCCTCCAACAGCTCCGGAGGAATCAACTGCTTCTTCGCGGTCCCTGAAGCCCTCGCCGCATCCGTCGCCCGTTGCGACTGCTCCTCAAGCTCCACCCCTTCAAGCTTCAGCAGGTACTCCGTCCGTGCGATCGGATCCTTCAACGCGCGATAAGCATCGTTCAACAGCGAAGCCTGCGCCAGCGCCGCCTCCTGCTCCTCCACCGGCTTCGCCGCGAACCGGTCCGGATGCAGGCGCCTGCTCATCACATAGAACTGCTTCTCCAGAGCCGGAACATCGATGACTAACTTCCGCGGCAACGAAAAAAACTCGAAGTAATCCATATCGTCATTCTAAGTCCCGCCAGCCGCATCGAACTTCTATGCCCCGCATTGGAACCGCCGGCTGGACCATCCCCCGCGACCACGCAGCTGGTGCCCCGGCTCCCGGCACGCATCTCGAACGCTACGCGCACGTCCTCAACTGTGTCGAAATCAATTCCAGCTTCTACAAGCCCCACCGCCTCACGACGTGGCAACGCTGGGCCGCCTCCACGCCAGGCACCTTCCGCTTCTCCGTCAAATTCCCGAAAGCCATCACCCACACAGCGAAGCTCACCGTCCCACCAGGAGCCCTCGACGCATTCGCCCTGGAGGCAGCCGCCCTTGGCGAAAAACTCGGCCCCGTCCTCGTCCAACTCCCGCCAAGTCTCCGCTTCGAAGATTGCCCCGCAGCCGAGTTCTTCGAGGCTCTCCGCGACCGCTTTCTTGGCCAAATAGCCTTCGAACCGCGCCACGCCACCTGGTTCACCCGCGATGCAGACGAACTCCTCACCCACCATCGCATCGCCCGCGTAGCCGCCGACCCACCCCGCCAGCCCAACGCCAATCCCGCAGAACCACCAACCCCAGGAGGCTGGTCTGGCCTGGCTTACTTCCGCCTCCACGGCTCACCCCGCACCTACTACTCAAACTACGAGCCGGCGTACCTCGCGACCCTCGCCAAACGCATCGCCGAGCTTTCTTCTGATACCGAAGTCTGGGTCATCTTCGATAACACCGCTCTCGGCCATGCCTTCACAAACGCTCTCGACCTGCAACGTCTCCTGACGCCAAAAAAGAGAAAGGGCGCAGCCGAAGCCACGCCCTTTCAAACCACTTCCCCGAGCCGAAACTAAGAAGAAAAGCTAGACCCACACCCACAGCTCTTCGTCGAGTTCGGATTGATAAAGTTGAACCCCTGCCGCATGATGGTCTCTTCGAAATCCAGCACCATCCCATGCAGATAGATGAAGCTCTTCGGATCGACGAAGATGCGAATGTTCGGCGAGCCGTCGTCAATGCCAAGCGGAGCCTGATCGAAGCTATACACACGATCCCGCTCGCGCGGCTGGGAGTCGAAGCGGATGTTGTAGCTCAGCCCCGAGCATCCCCCGCCCGTAATCCCAACCCGCAATCCACCCATCTCCGGCGACACGTTCTCCTTCGCCATCGCATTCCGAATCCGCTTCAACGCCTTCAGCGTGACCTGGATGCCCTTCTGCCCCGGCGTCTGTCCTTCTGCGGTTAATACGGTCATCCCCGCAAGCGGATCCTTCTTTTCGCCAGCCGCCGCAGCCGCATGCTCCGCGTCGCGTTCCGCCGCCGTTTGCAAACTCACCATCGCCATCTCATCGCCCTCCAACACAAAAGGCGTCCGGTGGTCCTCAAGGGACCAACCGGACGCCCGCCTTCAATCTTTAGTGCGCTGCAACCGCAACCGAGGCATCCGCCGTCTCGGCCACGTTGTTCTTCTTCTTCCAGTCGCCGATTGCCGCACGGATCGCGTCTTCCGCCAGCACCGAGCAGTGAATCTTGACCGGGGGAAGTGCAAGCTCCTTCACGATGTCCGTGTTCGAAATCGTGAGAGCCTCCGCGATCGTCTTGCCCTTCACCCACTCCGTCGCAAGCGAGGAGGAGGCTATGGCCGAACCGCAGCCGAAGGTCTTGAACTTCGCATCTTCGATCACCTGCGTCTCCGGATTGACCCGGATCTGCAGACGCATCACGTCGCCGCACTCCGGAGCGCCGACGAGGCCGGTGCCCACTGCGTCCGAACCCTTGTCCATAGAACCCACGTTCCGGGGATTCTCGTAATGATCGACTACCTTATCGCTATACGCCATGGTGTTTCTCCTGATGCTTCAGTTTAGATGCCGCAGCGGCGAATCGGTCGCCGCGTTGAAAGTGTCCCGGGTCAGTCTCTCTTTTCGAGCGCATCTATCCGCGCCTCGAGCTTGCCGGTCAGGTGATAAAACTGCCGAAGATCACCATCGATTTGACCAAAGCGAACCATCACCTCGGCATGTTGCCGATTCATATCGCCGCGCAAATTAGAAATCTCGCCGCGAACCTCTCTGATATCCATTCGGCCGAATAGAATCCCGGCAAGAATCACAGTAAGGGGGACCCCGACAACTACTAGGTCATGCATGCTCTACTCCCTTCCGATCACAACTCAATCATTCCTAGTGCGCAGCCCACTCGATCTTGGTAAGGTCAATCCCTTCTTTCACCATCTCGTACAGCGGGCTAAGCTCACGCAGCTTCAGCACGACGTCGATCAGCTTATCCGAAACATAGTCCACTTCCGCCTTCGTATTGAAGCGGCCAAGCCCAAACCGGATCGAGCTGTGCGCCACATCATCGCCGAGTCCGAGCGCCTTGAGCACGTAGCTCGGTTCGAGCGTTGCCGACGTGCAGGCCGACCCCGACGAAACCGCGATGTCGTTGATGCCCATGAGAAGGCTCTCGCCCTCGACATACACAAAGCTCATGTTCAGGTTGCCGGGAAGGTGATGCTCCATGTTGCCGTTCACGTGAACATAGTCCAGCGCCTTCTCGAACTTCGCCTGCATGTAGTCGCGAAGCTCGGTCAGACGTGCCGCCTCGGCTTCCATCTCCTGCCCGGAGATCTCGCACGCCGCGCCCAGTCCAACGATGCCCGGAACGTTCAGCGTGCCCGAACGCATGCCACGCTCGTGTCCGCCACCATCGATCTGTGCCGAAATCTGCACGCGCGGGTTACGGCGGCGAACATACAGCGCGCCCACACCCTTCGGTCCATAGATCTTGTGCGCCGTCAGCGAAAGCACGTCAATGTTCATCGCCTGGACGTCGACCGGGATCTTGCCGACTGCCTGCACGGCGTCCGTATGGAAGATCACACCCTTCTCGTGGCAGAGTTTGCCGATCTCGGCAATCGGCTGAACCACGCCGATCTCGTTATTCGCGAACATGATCGAGACCAGGATCGTCTTGTCGTCCATCGCCCGCTTCAGGTCTTCGATGTCGATCAACCCATCCGCCTGCACCGGCAGGTACGTCACGCGATAGCCGTACTTCTCCAGCCGCTTGCACGTATCCAGAACTGCCTTGTGCTCGGTCGCCTGCGTGATGATGTGGTTGCCGCGCTCCTTGTACATCTCGGCAATGCCCTTGATCGCAAGGTTGTTCGACTCCGTCGCGCCCGAGGTGAAGATGATCTCCTTCGCCGTCGCGCCGATCAGCTTCGCAATCTGCTGCCGCGACTTCTCGACCGCCTCTTCCGCTTCCCAGCCGAACGCATGGTTGCGGCTCGCCGCGTTTCCGAACTTCACGCTGAAGTAAGGAAGCATGGCATTCAACACGCGATGGTCCATCTGCGTCGTCGCATGGTTGTCCATGTAGAGCGGAAGCGACACACCCTCGGGTAGCGGCGTCGCCGACTGGGTGATGATCACGCCGGTGTTGCTCATCTCGTTCATCTCGCCGTTGTTGCTGATCTCGCAGTTCTCTTTTTCGCTCATCCAAAACTCCCTGAAGCTAATGTCTCTGAAACCCGATCCTAAGCACCGGCAGAGCCAGCGCAACGCCTGTCAATCCAAAGGTCTAAAACTTGTCCCGAACGGTGCCAATTCCGTCCTAAAGCGCGATCGAAACAAGACCGCCGCCCATCGGAGCACCTGCCCCAATCTGTCCAACCGGCTCCGTCTCAATCAAATCGTCGATCTTGATCCCGCTCAGCAGGTCTTTGATCGAGTCGTTCACCTTGCGCAACGGTTCTTTGATGGTGCAATGGCTCGTCAGGTCGCACGTTCCGTGAATCGTGATGCAGCTTGTAATGAAGAGAGGGCCATCGATCGCCCGGATCACCTCAAACGCCGTGATCTCGGTCGCCGGGCGCGAAAGCGAATAACCGCCGTTCGTTCCCGCATGCGAAACCAGCAGCCCACCCTTCGCGAGCGTCTGAAGAATCTTCGCCAGCAACTGCGGGGGAATGTGGTACGCCTCGGCAATGTCCTTGGCGCTCTGCGCCCCGTTGGCCGACTGCTCAGCCAGATACTTGAGCGCCATCAGACCATAATCGGCTTTTTTCGTCAGGCGAAGCATCGCGGCTCCTGTCTCAGGCAAAGGGGAAGAACGATCCTGAAGTGGCACCGGATGAGAAAAGTTATTATCCGGCCAGCCTCCATAGTGTACGGCGATCCCGACCCACACGCAACCAGCTTTACCACGCAATGGCCCGTATCCTGTCCACCGTTTTCAACACAATTTCAACCTGCAACACTCTCCTGCGCTGGCCCGCTGATACGCCGAATCACAATCCATGCATATTGCGCCGCCGAAACCGGGGCCAGCATCGCGATCCCCTTCAGCAGCCCCACACTCACCATCTCCAGCTCCGGAGACCCCGTCCTGAAGACTTTTTCCGCCAGAATCACCGTCAATCCCACAATCTGAACTAGAGTATTGGCCTTTCCCAGCAGACTCGGCCGGAAATCTCGCAGCGTTCCCGTCGCAAACAGCAGCGTGGCAATGAGCAGAATTCCAAAATCCCGGCTGAACACAAGCACCGTCACGTACTGAGGAATCAGCCCGACATGCGTCAAAACCAGGAAAAGCGTGCTCAAAAGCAGCTTATCGGCGATTGGATCCAGGTAAAGCCCCAGGGTCGTCCTCTGCTCCAGCCACCGCGCCAGCAACCCATCCATCCCGTCGCTCACGCCAGCCAGCAAAAAGAGTGCAAACGCAAACCGGTATTGACCCGCCAGAATCTCGATGACCAGGTATGGAATGATGAATAACCTGAGCAGAGTCAAGAGGTTAGGGGCTGCACGGAATTGTCGGAGAAAGGCCACGGTTCAATTCACCATGGTATCGCACGTTTGCTCTACCCCGCCCCATGCTTTAGACTAAGACAACGCACAGGCGCGTAGCTCAGTTGGTTAGAGCGCTACCCTATCCCAGTGATCCTTTGTTTTCAACAGTTTATCTGCCTTACTGGATGACTTACTGGATGTCCTGAACCCATATTTGATCGAGTCTGCATCTCGCGTTACTTGTCCTCCCCAAGGAGGAACAAATAATGGCTCGAACAAGAACCTATGCAGACCGCGTCAACGTCATCAAGATGATCAAGATCGACGGCAAGTGGCCCTTTGCCCCTGTCATCGAGCGTAACGGCAAAATCGTCCGGGATCACGTCCTAGTCAACGGCAAAGACGAACATCATCCGGAAGGCCGCTACTATCTGGAGTGGTACGAGGACGGCAAGAAACGCCGACAGCCAATCGAGAAGTTTGAGGAAGCTGTTCCTGCCGCTCGCGCCAAGTTCATTGAGCTCCAGGCCCGAAAGGCCGGCATCCTGGTCGAGCTCCCGAAGCTACAGATTCGACCGGCGCCTCCGGCGCCAGCTCCAGGTTTGGTAGCCGCTGAACAACCGGACCCCGGTCGGCTGACGATGGTCGTCGCTATCGATCGATATCTTGAGTTCTGCAAGAAGCAGCGCAGCCTCCGGACCTTTCGGACCTACCGGCCGGCTCTTCAGAACTACTTCCTGAACTCGTTCACCAAGACGTATGTGGACGAGGTCGACCGGGATGATATCCTCCGATACATCGGCTACTGTTTCGACCATGGCCTCGCAGCCCGCTCGGTGTACGACAAGGTGGTGACCGTGCTCACCCTTCTCAAGCGCCACGGACACAAGAAGCTGATCGAATCCAGCGACTGGCCCGACTACGTCGAGACCATCCGGCCCGTTTACGAACCCGAAGAGATCCACTCCATGCTCCGGGTCGCCACACCCATCGAGGCGCTCCTGATCAAATTCTTTCTCACCTCCGGGTTCCGGAATCGTGAGACGCGGTTCCTATCCTGGTACGATCTCGACTTCCGAAACAGTCTAGCGCGGGTCACGTCCAAGCCAATCTGGAAGTTCAATCCGAAGAACTATGAGGAGAGAGCAGTGCCTCTACCGACTGCAATGATCGAACAACTGCAGCAGCTCAAGGAGGAGCGTGGCGCGGGCGCGGCCGATCTGGTGTTCCCAAACACTGTCGGGAAGCCAGATACACTCCATCTCGAAATCATCAAGAAGGTGGCACGGAGAGCCAAACTGAACTGCGGGCAGTGCGTCTCGGAGCGCGGATTCAAGTGTGCTCAGGGACCATACTGCGAGCGGATCTTCCTGCACAAATTCCGGCACACCTTCGCGACCCAACACCTGCGCGACGGCATTGACATTCGTACTCTACAGAACTGGATGGGACACCGCAGCATCAAGTCCACCATGGTGTATCTGAAAGGCATCCAGTCGCGAGACGCGTTGGCCAAAGTGAATGCAGGAGCGTTGGCAGCATTCGTTGCCTGAACCCATGACCTGGTTCCGCTCAGTTGGAGAGCGCCGAAGAATTCTTCGGCGCTCTTTTTGCTCTTGCAGCACTCCACGGGCGCGCCGATCGGCAATTTGACCGAGTTTCGAACTCGTCCCATGATCAACCGACTTCCGGTAGATGTACTGCCGGGAAAGGCTAGGACTTGTCATGAAGCTGGTTCAACTGGTCGAAAGCAAGAACGAGGCCCTGCGCGTGCGCGATGTCGCGCCAATCCTCGGGGTTTCCATTCAGCAGGTTTATAAGATGGCCGCCAATGGTCAGATACCTTCCTTCAGGATTGCGAGCTCAATACGATTCGACCCTGAGGATTTCGCGGAATGGCTCCGAAAGCAGTATCCGCTACGTGGCGCAGTCCACCTCAATCATTCCTCCCGACCCGCTTGAACCGGTTCCTCATTCCACGCTCTGGATTTGACCGAGTCCCTGAGCGATTGCATTCTAGGCCGACCTTGAGGGGGCTGCTATGGGACAACGACCAAAAAGTTTCACCATCGCGGTGGTGGTGACCACTCTCGATTTAGGGGTGGTCATGCACTCCGGCCCCATCCTGTGGCGCGTTTTCGGACCGGTTTCGTCGATGAGGTTCGTTCTATTCCTTCTTGCGGGTACAGGCATGTTTACGCTAGCCGACATCTGGTCCAGATCGTTTAAGGGCTATGGTCACCCCCTGCTGCCTACCGAGATCAATGAAGTGGGCCGGGCAGGCAGTCTTGGAAACAACAAATTGGAGGGTGCCGATGTTTAACTCCCTCGCAGATCTCTCAACAAAACTCACCGCCACCGGCTACTTTATCGACCCGGTGATGACTCAGGTCGTCTTCCTCGCGGGCAAGCTACAGAAGCCGCTTTTGCTCGAAGGGCCGGCCGGATCGGGCAAAACGCAACTTGCCCTATCAGTCGCAGCAGCTGCTGGCACCCACGTAGAGCGGCTGCAATGCTATCGAGGAGTCACGGAAGCTCAGGCGATCGGCAGCTTCGATGCAGGCCTCCAGCGAATCTATATGGAGTTTTCTAAAGGGCATCATGAAGATTGGAAGTCTGTCCAGTCAAGCCTCATAGGCCGAAATTTCTTTCGGCCTGGACCCCTGATGCGTGCGCTCGAGTGTGAACGCCCTTGTGTCTTGTTGATCGACGAATTGGACAAAGTAGATGAAGGTTTTGAAGCAATGTTGCTTGAAATCCTATCCGTTTGGGAGCTCTCTATTCCAGAGTTTGGAACCGTCCGCGCCCGCAGTGTCCCATTCGTTGTTCTCACCAGCAACGAGGAGCGAAGACTTGGCGATCCGATCCGCAGACGCAGTCTCTATGTCCGAGTAGAACACCCGACGCCGGAGCGAGAGGCCGAGATTATAGCGAGCCGTACGCCTGAGGCTGACGATTCATTCCATCGTGAGATCGCCGGGATCGCTCTGTCTTTCCGCAACTACTCGTTGGAGAAGCCGCCGTCCGTCTCCGAGATGATCGACTTCGCTCGCGCACTGGAACTCCTCGGAACCGACCGAGTTACGGAAGACCTCCGTGATGTATTGATGCCGTTTCTTGCAAAGACGGAAAAAGATAGACGGCACCTGATGTTGCGGGAGGGGTTCAAGAGCCTGCTCGACGACGGTGCCCGCTTTGCTCAGAAGATGGCTACGCAGCAAAAGGTGTCGAAGTGAAGCATATCGCCCTCCTCGCAGTTCTTCTTATCATGCCGAGCGTTGCGTTCTCACAAAGCCCAAAGAGCTTCGAGGAAGCATGCGTTGGTCGTTACGCGCGCCAGTACCGTGTGCCACCAGAGCTTATTGGAGCGTTCATCGACGTGGAATCAAACTGGAATCCCCGTGCGGTATCGAATAAAGGCGCGGTGGGAGTCATGCAATTGATGCCGGCCACGGCACGACGTTTTGGCGCTTCTCAGCCCTTCGATCCGGAGCAAAACATTGCGGCTGGCACGCGATACGTTACAACGCTGATGTGGGAGTTCCACGGAGAGATGCGTTTGGTCGCCGCTGCCTATTACGCCGGAGATAGATGGGTTGGAAAGCGCCTCCTCGAGTATCGCAATCCAGATGTCGTCGCTTACGTCGAGGCAGTGCGACGGCAATATGAAAGGCGAAAGCACCTGACCGATCAACTTCAAAGGAGATAACGAAATATGAAGCTTCCTTGGCTTATTCCACTGGCATTTTTTCTACCGCTCCGAGCCACAGCCGCTGATGCGGATCCGTCCGGTCGTGTCGTCACGCTCACCCTTCAACAGGGATCGATCACAACGCTCCATCAGAGGTGGCTCGGGGAAACTGAACAAGGGCTTAGGTGGAGGATCTCGTCTGAAGTGGCCTAAGATGGCCTGAAAGAGGAGATGGAATGAGCAGACGTCCCCGTCGGAACCACACAGCGGCATTCAAG